>JAYTEI010000161.1:0-8007 GCA_043735445.1 Akkermansiaceae bacterium
CGCGAAGTCGAGGCAGGACTTTGCTTCGCCGATGCGGCGCTTTTCCTCGAACGCGGCGCGGGTGATGACGGGCGGGCTGGAGTTCAGCGGCATGTCGAAAAACGTGGTGCCGCCACCGGCGGCAAGGGCGCGGGAGCCGGTGGTGAAGCCTTCCCAGTCGGCGCGGCCGGGTTCGTTGAAATGGACGTGGGCGTCGATCCAGCCGGGCAGGATGAGATTTTCCCCGAAGTCAATTTCCTCGTCGGCGAGGGCGGAAATGTTAGGTCCGGCGGCGGTGATCCGGCCCTCATCGATGGCGAGGGAGCCTCGGGTGCCATCGGCAAAGGTGCCGTGAACGAGTAATGTTAGGTCGCTCATGCGGGGTAGGTTTTTAGAAAATGGGTGAGAATCTCGATGCCGATCCCGATGTCGGCCGGGCTGGTGAATTCATCCGGGTGATGGCTGAGTCCGTCCCGGCAGCGGACGAACAACATGGCGATCGGGCAGATGCGGGAAATGACGACGCCATCATGGCCGGCACCGCTGGCTAGGGTGAGGCGGGAGCCGGTGACAGCGGCGAGCGATTCCTGCAAGCGGGCAGTTAGAGCGGGGTCGCAAGCGGTGGCGTCGTTGTCCTGGATGGGATTCCACTGGAGGTCGAGCGAGCGCTCGCCGGCGATTTGGTGGAAGGATTCGTGGAGAAATGCGAGGGCTTCGCGGCGGGTGGCGTCGTCGGGGTGGCGGAGGTCGATGGTGAAGGTGGCGCTCTGCGGGATGGAGTTAGAGGCACCGGGATGGACCTGGATTTTTCCCACGGTGATGACGAGCGGCGAGCGGGATTGCGCCAAGGACTCGGCGGCGAGGATGCAGCGGGCGGCTCCGGTTAGGGCGTCGCGGCGCAGCGGCATCGGCGTGGTGCCGGCATGGTCGGCGCGGCCGATGATGGTCACGGTTAGGCGTGACTGGCCGGCGATGGACGAGACGACGCTGGCGGGCTGGTTTTCCTCTTCGAGCACGCGGCCTTGTTCGATGTGGAGCTCGATATAGCCGCGGCATTCGCCGGGGGCGTAGCGGATGGTGGTGGCATCGGCATTCCAGCCTTCGTCGGTGATCGCGCGGGCGATGGTGATGCCGGTGGCGTCTTGGACTTCCAACGTCGCGGGATCGAGCGGGGCGATGATGCTGCGGCTGCCGAGGTAGGTGGTTTGGAAACGGATGCCTTCCTCATCGGAAAAGGCGAGCAGGTGGACGGGAAAGGGCAGCGTGATTTTTTCCTGATGAAGCGTTTCGAGCGCGGCGAGGGAGGCAATGATGCCGAGGACTCCGTCATATTTCCCGGCGTCGATCACCGTATCGAGGTGGGAACCTAGCAGCAGCGGGGCGGCCTCGGGATTGGAGCCTGCTAGAATCCCGCGGACGGTGCCGTCGGGGGCATGGGAAATTTCCATGCCGAGCGCGACCATCCATTGGAGGATTTTCCCAGCGGCCTGCAAGCTGGCCGAGGACAGAAACGTGCGGACGAGATAGGACGGCGAGTCGGAGATGCTGCCAAGATCATCCAAGCGGGCGATGGCGGTGTGGAGCGGGGTGGACATCAGGGAAAATCGCTTAGCTGCCGCGATAGGTCGAGTAGGCGTAGGGTGAGCAGGTGAGGGGCACATGGTAATCCCGACCGGCCTCGACGGTAAAATGGACCGGAATTTCATCGAGGAAAGGAGAAGAAATTCCTTGGGCGCGGAAGTAGTCGCCGATAGAGAACAGCAACTGGTAGTCGCCGGGAAGCGCGTCGGTTAGAAGCGGGGAATCGCAGCGGCCAGCGGCGTTGGTGAGGGTGTCGGCGAGCAGTTCACCGTCGCGGTGGAGGCGGATGCGGACGCCTTGGGCCGGGGTCCCGGAGGTGGTGTCGAGAACGTGCGTCGTGAGTTTTCCCATTCGTTGAAACTGAGCAGATCGCGGGCCGGGATGCAAGGGTGGCGGAATTTTGAGTTAAGCATTCTCATTCGCCCGCGATTGAATCAGTCTTCCGCCCCAATTCCATGCCTACTCCCCAAAAAGGTTACAAAGTCATCAATCATCGCGACGTCCAATACCGCTGGATCATGCAAAACCGCCGCGGCGTGAACGAGCTGGTGATCGAGGCCAGTGCGCCAGTGGACGGGCAAAACTTGATCGCCGAGCTGCCTAAAGTCGTCAGCTATGACATGGTCACGTTGGCGATTGATTTTGGAAATGCGAATGGCTGGAAGCCGAATGACTCGGGCAAGCCGTTCCGCTGCAAGTGGGCGAGAAAGGCATTTGAGTTGGTGGAATCTTAGGATGTGCGCTGGCGGTTGAGTTCCTTGCTTTGGGCCGCAGCCCTAAGGAGGGGCGATCTCCGAATCGCCCAAGCCAATGTGCGGCCGATGGGGAAGTGCTTTTACTCGATTTCATCGACTCCCCATTGGCTCGGCGGATCGGAGTCCGCCGCTCCTTGGGGTTCTCCCGCCGGTCGGAGTGGTGCGACGAAGACTTGCCCGACTGGCAGCCTCTGTTTATCGGAAAGCCAGTGCCTGCCTGCACTTTTATTTTCCGCAAATAACTCCTCATGGTGATTGCCTTTCACAAACCTTACGGCGTGCTCTGCCAGTTCACTCCCGACCAACCGGGACAGAAGACGCTCGCGGATTTCGGGTTTCCGGCGGGCGTCTATCCGGTCGGGCGGCTGGACATGGATTCTGAGGGCTTGCTGCTGCTAAGCGACGAGCCGGGCTTTAACAATCGCCTGCTAGATCCCAAGACAGCGCACCCCAGAACTTACCTCGCGCAGGTCGAGGGCATCCCGACTCGCGAAGCCGCAGCGAATCTGAAGCGCGGTGGAATCTTAATCCAAGGTCATCGCACGCTTCCCTGCGAGGCACGTCTGCTTGAAAACGAGCCGGACGTCGCCCCACGCGATCCGCCGGTTAGATTCCGCCAGGCGATCCCGACGGCGTGGTTGGAATTGCGATTGATCGAAGGAAAAAACCGTCAGGTCCGGCGAATGACGGCGGCCGTGGGATTTCCCACGCTGCGGCTGATTCGGGTGGCGATCGGCAAACTCGATGGCGCGGGTCTGGCAGCGGGGAAGTGGGAAGAAATCGGTCCTGACGGCATCAGGCGGATTTGGCAAAAGTGATGGCGGGGGATTTTTCCCTCTCCACTGCCCCGATCACTGGGGGGCGACCGGGGCAGCTACACACACATTATGCTGGGGGGAGCCACCCGGGCCGAGTCTCAGAACTACGGTAGGGGGCTAAGAAAGCGATGGGCGTAGAAAAGCACAAAAAACGGCCATACACAACCCACATGATCGCGGGATTTACCAATCGGCATAATTGGCCGGCACATGCTGGTTGATGATGGCCAGCGAGCATTGCAAATAGAGTTCACCCATCGGTGGAATGGTGTCGGAGCCGGAAGTCTGGCCGAAGGTGTAGGCACCGTTTCCTGGGCAGGTCGGCGTGGTTTCGACAAACCGGCCCAAGCCAATGATCTGATTTTTCAGGCCCGTGACCGTGGCCCCCGGCGAATATCCGTAGAGATTCGAGTAACCTCTAACGGCCTTCTGGACGTTCTGAATGTGAATGATGCAGAGCGCGCGGTCCGAACCCCGCTTCCACGCTTGAGCACCGAAAAACAAAGTGGTGATCAATGCTAACAGCACCAAAATCACCACCGTCAACTCTAGCAGCGTCATCCCGGCAGGCGCCCTCCGGCGGGCATGATGGGGCGCTGCCAATGAAGGCGATAGGGGGTAAATCGGCTGCGAGGACATAAACTTTACGTTCAGAGACAGTCAATATGCATAAAATTATTTGAGCGACAACCGGATTATTTTTCAGATTTCGGGCGTCGCTCCAGAAGTTGAGGCATTTCTGGAAATGGCAGTCGTGCCGATGGCAGCCGCAGTTTTAGCGTGGGGGTTTGTCCGAGGAGCTTTCCACGGCAGTTTGATGTTCGGAAAAGAGGCCGCGCAACTCGGTGGCGGCGGCGATGGAACTGGATTTTTGAAGTCGCTCGAACGCCATCCGGTTGAGGTAGTCCCGCCCGCGATTGCCGGCGGCAAACAAGTCGATCTCGATCACGATCCGTGGCCCGAGAGCGGTCTGGATGACCGGGTAGAGGGGAAATGTCGATTTGCCTTCTTGGTCGATTTTTACTCCCACGGCGGTCCAGTGGGCACCCTGATAGATCCCGGTGATGGCAGGCATTTCCTTGCTGTGGCGAGAGCCGATGATCTCGTAACCGAGATTCTGGAGGGCGGTCGAGGCACTTTTAAGATCGCCTAACCGGGTGATGAGCGGCAGTGCGACTGTCACCTCGCCGTGGCGGGTGGCAGTGAGCCAAGCTTCCACGGTCTTGCGGGCATCTTCCTGAGTGGGAGCCGCGAACGCGTCGATTTGCCCCAGCAGCGGGCTGTCTCCGAGCAGGGATTGCTGCCATTCGTCGGGCCAGCGTCGAGATTCGGAATCGACCCAACCCCGGAAGTGCTCGAGGGCGGCTGCGGTCGGCTCGGGGGTCCACAACCAGCCAGCGGCGGATTTTTCGAAATGGAAAGTTCTCGCATCCAGGCGGTCGGGATCGCGGGTTGAGAAAAACTGAAACATCCCGACGGCGGCGGACTCGTCTGCCTTAAATCCCAAGGGCATGGCGTGGCGGACGGCGGTGGGATCATGAAGGGTCCACCAGATGCGGGCCGCTTGAATGCAGGCTTTCCGCGCTTGTTCCGGACTGCCTGCGAGCTGTGAAATCGCTAGAATCGCCTTCAAATCGCGATCACCCAGCGCACGGACCAACGCCTGGCTGGCGAGTTCTGCGTCAGGTTGCGGTGCTGGGGGATGCGCTTGCGTCCATTTCGCGGAAAATGCGGCGAGGTGCTCGGAAGCGGGCGAGTCATCTTCGGCGGCGGCGGGGTCGTTAGATTCCTGCAAAAAGCGGCTAGGCAGATTGATTTGCCAGAGGCCGTCGGGGCTTTTGGTGAGGTCGCACTCGACCGACTCTAACCGTGGCGTGGTGGACGTGCCTCCGTTTCCCGCAGGGTCGAGGCAGGCGATGGAAATGAGGCCGCTGCCGTTTTGTTCCTCGTGATGGACGAGCACCCGCGCCACTTCTGGCGAGGTGAGCAAACGCCAAGGCCGCGCCGCCGTGGCTGCCGCCGGGAATGCGCGATCCACCGCCTTCAGCCGTGCCGCCCAGTCGTCTGGCAACTTCGCGGCCAAGCCACCTAACAACCCGAGCACCGCCGATGGGTCCTTCTGCTCGCAGGCGGTTAGGAAACGCTCGCCGACGTCTTTCGCGTTGAAACTCCGCAGATCTTTCGCCGCCAGGCTGACCTCGATTTTACGGCGCATCCGCCCGGCTGCTTGCTCGCGGAGTTTTTCCAAACCTACGACTTGCCCGCGCAGCATCCAGTTTTCGAGCAGTTCGAGGCGCTTGCGGAGGGCGGTCGCGTAGCCGGCATCTGCGTTTTCGAACGATGCTGGCACCGGCGCAGCGGTCCACTCCGCGCCGCGTTTCACCAACGCCACCGGGAAAATCTGCAAACGACCCGGATCGAATCCACCGACCTTGCGAATCAGCACGGCGGCGAAATTTCCGTCCAGCCTGACCTCGCCGATTTCTAACGGGTCGCTGCCGAGGTCACTGGCCATCCGCTCGATGCGGCGGGCGATCTGGCGCTTTTTATCAGCGGCCGTCTGGGCGGAGAGCGCGGTGTCGCCGCCCGGTTCAAGGTCGAGCTTCCGCAGCCGCACTTTTTCGAGGAAATCCATGGCGACCTTGCCCGGATCACTCGGCGCGGAGTGCGCGGTCATGGCGGCCGCAAGCAGGACGGATAGAAATTTCACTGGGGAAATCCTTAGCTCATTCACCGACTGACGAAAGCGAAGATTTTCGCCGCCAGGATTTCCGGAAAATAGTTTCATCGAGATGTCACAAACGGGCACGCTCGAATCAATAGGTGGTGAAAACCATGAAAACGCTCGCCATCGCCTACTCCCCTCCCGCCACCCGCTCCGCCCTCCGCCTGTGCCTTTAATCCAATTGAAACCTAACATTTTACCCATCATGAACTCCCAATCTCCCGAACACCGTCTGCTCGCTGAACTGCTCCGCGAGCAAGCCCATGGACCCGATGAAGCCTTTCTTAAACAGATCGAAGCGGCGGTGGATGCCGGTCCAATAATCCCAGCAGCGCGGCATAGTTACGCCCGCTTCGCCATCGCTGCCGGCCTCGCGCTGGCGGCTGGCGCAGGGATTTGGTGGCGACCGTTTGATCGCAGACTCACCCAACGGGCCGTCGCGAAGACTGAGGAAATGCGCTTGGCACCCGAGGTTTCCGTGCGCACGGAAATCGTTCCCGGCGGGATGAAGGATGACTCGCTTGCCAAAAATCCCGGGGAAGGCACAAAGCGGGACTTTGCGGAAGGAGCCGCCGCATCCTTGGCTGACGGTGAAACTCCGCCACAAACACCCTGATGGAGACGAAAGCCGCCTCATCGAGTTTCCACTAACAGGCGACGCACTCGCCCTCGACAAGACCGACTCCGACTTCCAATTCGCCACCGCCGCCGCGCTCTTCGGCATGAAGCTCCGCGGCATGGATGAGGTGAAAGACATCCCATGGGACAAAGTGCTGGACCTCGCCAAGCCCGGCCTCGCCGCCGCCGCCTACGCCACGCAAGACCGCGCGGAATTCGTCGGGCTGGTGAAGAAACTAGCAGGACCCCGCGAGCGGAATATTCCCGCCCCCGCCGAAGTCACGCCCGTGGCTCGCTAAAGCCGCAAGGAGCGGCGGTCTCCGAACCGCCGAAGCCCCTGAGATGACAATGATCTGAGAGAAACCGCTATTCATTGGCTACCCATGGGCTAGGGCGCTTCGGAGATCGCCCCTCTTTGAGAAAGACATCACTCCTCCACCGGCAGCGATTCCGGCAAGCTTCCGGCCACTCCTGCCAGCCGCGGGTTAGCCTCCCATGTTTCGCGATTTCCAAAAGCCCTAGCAGCCATCCGCTGAAGGTAGTCGCCCGCAGGATCACTGACCGGTGACGGCAGCCGCAGGTGGTCGCGTTTCTCCGCTGCATCGATCACCCAGGACAACGCCAGACGGCTGTCCACCATCCCTTTTTTACTGCCCCAGGTCCGAGCCTCCGGGAAACGCAGATCACCTAACCACGCGCCCTTCGCGTGAGGCCGCGCGAGCCACCAACCGTCGCTTGTGGAAGTCAGCGTCTTGGTTTCGCGCAGCGCCGAGACTGGAGTTAGACTCTCGGCATTTTTCAGATAGACCGTCCACCGCACCGGCGATTCGCGCCGCTCAAAGACACTCCGGTAGCCGACCCAGAACTCGCTGCCGCGATCCACCACCGAGCGCCATAGCAGGAAATTAAACGGCGTGGGCGACTCCATCCGCCGCACGTATTTCGTCCCGCGCCGCGCGAGGTCTGCGTCGAATCCGGCGGACGCCACGAACTTCATTCCCACCGCTAACAGCGCGACCACCGCACTGAGACCCAGCCCCAGATAACACAACTTCCGGCGCTTCGACGGCGGGGCAGTTTTCTTCGCGCGAGGGTTCCTTTTCGCCACCGGCTCGCGCCGAAATGCTAACCACACCACGGCAATGATCAGTGGCCCGCTGAATAGGAAATCGAGGTGATAGAGGAAATTGAATGCCACGCGTTTCTCCATCACCGGCCACAACAGCGCCGCCCCTTCCACCGCGAAACAATCCACCAGCACATGCGCCCACCACACCGCGAAGACGAACGCGCCCGCCTGCGCCTTGGTGATTTTCTCACGCTGCCAAAGCCTCGCCAGCCCCTGCGAGATTCCCCACGACCCCAACGCCATCACGAACAGCGAATGCCCAAACCCACGCCTGCACGCCAGCTCCCGCGCCGTATCTAGCAGTGGAGAAACCAGCACCTCCAGCAGCTCCGGCATCATCCCAAACAACGCCCCCCATGCCAGCGCCCAGTTGCCCAAGCGCTTGCCCATCATCAGCTCTCC
>JAYTEI010000162.1:0-3654 GCA_043735445.1 Akkermansiaceae bacterium
AAAGTCCTCTTCGTCGGCTGCAAGCGCCAGGCCCAGGACGCCATCCGCGAAGCCGCAGAAGCCACCGGCCAACACTACGTCAACCATCGCTGGTTGGGCGGCATGCTCACCAACAGCCTCACCGTCCGCAAGTCGGTCGAGCGCCTCAAGTACCTCGAAAACATCGAAAAACAGCCTGAATTCAAGGCCATGTCCAAAAAGGAACTCGCCGCCCTCGGCCGCGAGCGCGAGAAACTCCTCCGCAACCTTCGCGGCGTGCGCGACATGGACAAGAAGCCTGACGCCGTCGTCATCGTGGACTCCGCCCGCGAGACCATCGCCGTCGCCGAAGCCCGCCGCTTGAACATCCCGATCATCGCCATTGTCGATACCAACGCCGACCCGGCGCTCGTCCAATTCCCGATTCCCGGCAATGACGACGCCATCCGCTCGATCCGCCTCATCCTCCAGAATCTGGTCGATGCGATGGTCGCAGCCCGCAAAAACTAACTCTTCCAGCACACGGGCGTCCTGTCTCACGACGGGCCGCCCGTTTTCTCTCTCCACTCCTCACCATTTCCTAACATGATCACCGCCTCAATCGTCAAAGAACTCCGCGACAAAACCAGCGCCCCGATGATGGACTGCAAGAAAGTCCTCACCGAAACCAACGGCGACATCGATGCCTCCATCAAGCTCCTCCGCGAGCGCGGCATCATGAAGTCCGCCAAGATGTCGGACCGCGCCGCCAATGAAGGCGTCATCACCGCCCGCATCAACGCCGGTGCCACTTCCGGCCTCCTGCTCGAAGTGAATTGCGAGACCGACTTCGTTTCGAAAAACGAAAGCTTCCAAGCCTTCGTCGGCGACATTGCGGACGCGCTTGCCGCTTCCAAGGCTGCCGATCACGCCGCCGCCCTCGCCCACCCACACGGCGAACAATCCATCGAGGACACCATCAAATCCAAGGTCGGCGAAGTCGGCGAGAACCTCCAATTCCGCAAGTATGTCCGCTTCGACGCGGCCTCAGGCGGTGTCGTCGCCTCCTACATCCACCTCGGTGGCAAGGTCGGCGTGCTCATCGAAGTCGGCACCACCAAGCCGGAAACCGCTGGCACCGACACCTTCAAGGAAGTCATCAAGGATCTCACGCTCCACATCGCCGCCTGTGCGCCCAAGGGACTTTCCCGCGATGACATCCCTGCGGAAATCGTCGATGCCGAGCGCGAAATCTTCCGCGCCCGCCTCGTCGATAGCGGCAAGCCAGCCAACATCATTGAGAACATCCTCGTCGGACAAATCGGCAAGTTCTTCGCCGAGAGTTGCTTCCTCGAGCAAGGCTTCGTCAAGGATCCAGACGTCACCATCGCCAAGCTGCTAGAAGCCAAAGGCAAAGACCTCGGCGACACCCTCACCGTCACCCGCTTCGTCCGCTTCGGCCTCGGCGAGTGAACTAACGAACGACGTTTCCATTTCAAAACGCCCGTCTCCGTCATGGAGCCGGGCGTTTTTGTGAGGAGTCACCACGATGTGGACTGTGCCGCCACGTCGGTCCATAAATCAAGGAGTGGCGATCTCCGAATCGCCATACCCATGGGCCGCCAATGAAGCGCGGTTTCCTCCCATCATTGCCACCACATGGGCACGGCGGATCGGAGTCCGCCGCTCGTGCGCTGCGAAGCGCCAACACCCTCTGGAGTGGGAGACTCCAGCCAGCTTCGGACGCATCCGGGATGAGAACTTGCTGTAACTGCGTCGCCGCGAGGCGAAACCATTTACTCCAGAGCGCGCCGCAGCCGCTTATGGCCTTGCCGATTTCCGTTGGGGAGGCAAAGCCGTGGTCGCGATGCTCGGCGAAAAGATAGAACTGCTCGCAGAGACTCAACTCCGCGACATGCGCCGTTGGTCGCACCAAGCGGCCCGCGCGAATGATGCGAACTATAAGATCACGCGGACGGAGTGAGTTTAGTAAGTTAGGCCAAAGCAGGAGTTGGTAAATCTTTAGCCATGCCCACTCGTTCGCAAATGGTTAGTGCGGCCTCTGCCTGATTGAGAGTTTGCGCCATCAGCTTGTCACGGTCAGGCGGAGATTTGGGCGGGTAAAACTCGAAGGACAACGTCGGCTTACCGGAGGCGAGGAGAGTGGAGGTATGCACTGGATTAGTGGATGTTAGCGGTGCTCCTTTCGCGCAATGTCTTCGCGCAGGTGACCATGTTAGCCAATGCCGTGCGGACCTCTGGCCAGCCCCGCGTCTTCAGGCCGCAGTCGGGATTGACCCACAGGTTTTCCGCTGGAATGAGGGCTTCTGCTTTACTCATCAGGTTTGCCATTTCCTCGACGCTTGGGACGCGCGGCGAGTGGATGTCATAGACTCCGGGGCCGATTTCATTCGGATAGTTGAAGTCCACAAACGCGTCCAGCAGCTCCATGTTAGAACGTGAGGTCTCGATGGTGATCACATCTGCATCCAGCGCGGCGATAGAGCTGATGATGTCATTAAACTCGGAATAACACATGCCGGTGTGGATCTGCGTCTCATCCTTCACGCAGCGGGTGCCGTAGCTCTGGACCCAGCCATTCGCAGTGAAGGTGAAGCCGTCTAACCGCTCTCCGAAATACTCGACCATGTCATTGCGCTCGAACTCGCCATGGACGGGTATGTCGATGCCGATCTCGTCCTGGAAACGCCACGCAGCGGCGAGTTTCCTCCTTGATGAGGGCGACATAGGCCACATGGGGGAGTGTGCCGTTTTTCCACCTCGCTCTAGCAGACCTGACTTCTGCCGTCTGGGGAAACGAGCCGATGGTGGTCGTCGGGAAAAGCAGCAGCTTGAGCTTCTCGCGCTGGAGCCGCTGGCGCAGCGGGAAAGGGGAGTTCCGATCCGAATCGGCGGCAGTGACCGCCGCGAGCCGTGCCTGGACGGCGGGGTTGTGAATCCGCATGCTGTCACGGCGGCTGGCGTGGGCGGCGCTGTTTTCCGTGAGCGCGGATGAGGCTGCACGGCCGCGGAGGATGTCGCTGAGGCTGACGACTTCGGTGAGTTTCTGGTCGGCGAAAGCGAGCCAGCTCTTGATTTCTGCGTCGAGCTTCGGCTCGTTTTCTAACGCCACCGGGGAATGGACCAGCGAGCAAGAAGGGGCGATCCATAAGCGCTCCTTGCCGATGCTTTCTCTAGCTTGAGTGAGGCGGACCCGAAAGTTCGGCCACGGAGGGGCTAAACTAAGCTATGGTGGCGGGGTGCGGGAAAGAGATAGGAGATCATGGCTTGGGGAGCAAGGATGGTGTGGCGGGGGACTCGATTTTGGGAAGCCGGAGTGGAAGGCGCAGCACGCAACGGAGCGTAGCGGAGTGAAGTGCGGAGCCTGGAACGGAGGCTTCCCAAAATCGCCGCGCCGGGGGGATTCCCTGGTTTACGCGGCCTCCGGAGTTGTCGCATCAGATGCCTCATCAAGGCCGGTGAGGGCGTTTTGATAGAACACCGCAGGGGTGAGGTTGCCGAGCGCCTCATGGGGCCGCCAGTCGTTGTAGCGAACGAACCATTTCCCCACTCCTGCCCGCAAGGCCGTGACGGTGGAATGCTCGAACAGATAGATTTCCTCGTATTTGATGCTCCTCCACAGCCGCTCGATGAAAACGTTGTCCATCCAGCGCCCGCGACCGTCCATGCTGATTT
>JAYTEI010000163.1:0-7993 GCA_043735445.1 Akkermansiaceae bacterium
CACCTTGCGGATGCCGTCCTCGCGGAGCGTGCGCATGCCGAGCTCGCGGGCGCGGCGGCGGAGCGCGGTGGTGGTGAGGCCGGTGTTGATCATGCCGCGAACTTCGTCGTCGATGAGGAAGATTTCGAAAATCCCCATCCGACCTTTGAAGCCGTTGCCGCGGCATTTTTCACAGCCGACCGGGCCGAAGATGGTGGCTTCGGTCATGCGGGAGGCGTCGAGCGAGAGTGCGCGCATTTCCTTGTCGGTGAGAATGGCGTCGCCTTTGCAAATCGGGCATAATTTCCGCACCAGTCGCTGGGCCAGCACCGCGCGGACCGCCGAGGCGATTAGGAATGGCTTCACGCCGATGTCGGCAAGACGGGCGACCGCAGACGGCGCGTCGTTGGTGTGTAGAGTCGAGAAAACCAAGTGACCGGTGAGGGAGGCGTTGATGGCGATGTTCGCCGTTTCCGCATCCCGGATTTCCCCGATCATGATGATGTTAGGTGCCTGCCGGAGCATCGCGCGGAGTGCGGCGGCGAAGGTCATGCCGATGTCGGCTTTCACCATGACCTGGTTGATGCCGGGAAGCTCATACTCGACCGGGTCTTCCACGGTGATGATCTTCTTGTCCGGCTTGTTAATCACGTTGAGGCACGCGTAAAGCGTGGTGGTTTTCCCCGAACCGGTCGGGCCGGTCACTAGCAGAATTCCATCGGGCAGGCCGAGGAGTCCTTCGAAGACTTTCTGGTCGTCCGAGAAAAACCCAAGCTCGGGCAATCCTAACAACAGCGCGGTTTTGTCCAAAATCCGCATGACGATGGACTCGCCGTGATTGGAAGGGACCGAGGAAACCCGCAGATCGACCTCTTTATCGCCCATCTTGAGCTGGATCCTACCGTCTTGCGGCAAGCGTTTTTCCGCGATCGACATGGTGCCGCTCATCACTTTCAAACGCGCGATGATCGCTGGCAGCAGCTTCTTCGGGTGGGTATCGACGTGGACGAGTTTGCCATCGAGCCGATAGCGAATCCGCACCGAAGTCTCGAGCGGCTCAATGTGAATGTCCGATGCCCGCAAGCGGAACGCCTCAGTGAGCGTCTGCATCACCAGACGAATGATCGGCGCGTCGTCGCCGCCCGGTCCAGCTTCCGAATCGCCGCCGGTCACCGAGTAGCCGGACTCCGTGGTCGTGGCAGCTTCATTCGAGTGATAGAACTGACGAAGGTGGTCCTGGATGTCCTGTTGAGTGACACACACGAGATTGAGTTCGCGCCCGATGACGTGCGGCAAGCTATCGAGCGATTCAAAATCTAGCGGATCCGCGAGCGCGATGGTGAGCGCATTGCCCTCATCTTGCACCGGAATTACCCGGTAGCGCTTGGCGACTTCGTCGGAAATGGCCTCGGTGATTCCGGGATCGAAGGCGACATCGGATAGACGGATGAAGGGAATGCCAGCGTTCGCCGCTAGGGTTTTCGCGATATCCTCCTGAGTCAGGGAGGTATGTGCCAATAAATGCTCGACGATGGTTTCACCGCCAGAGAGGGCACTTCGCGCGTGGGCGACTTGATCGGGGCTAACCGTTCCGGCTTCGGCTAGCAATTCTGCGAGATAATCTTCGTTGGAAAACACTGGGCTACGAGTCCTTGGAGGTGGGTTTTTTCTAATGGGCAAAACGGGCCATCGCCCGTGTTGCTTCGTTCGCAGACTGGTCAACCCACCCCTCGCTTGTCAACCAGCCACATCGCAAGAATCCGCGTTTTTCATTTCCGCTAGAATTTAGCACCCAATCACACTCGAAATGTAAGCACCATGCCCATTCATCCGCAGGTTGTGAATCTGACAAAATCTCCAATTCTCAAAACGGCACTCTGCCCGCTGCCCCCTCGCTGCCCTTGAAACTTCATGAAAACCATGACTCTTCCCAACGCCTTCGCGAGACAGTGGCCGAGTGGCCTTCCACCCAGAAAGCAATCACGAAAACCTCCGGCATCCTTCCTCCCATCACTCCGAGAGGACGTCCAACCGCCGCCGTTCCACGCCAGCAGATGACCCTCGCTTGTCCCGCTCTTTCGGCATGAAAAGATTTCCACGGCGGATCTTGCCGTCTATCAATTCGCGAAAACATCGGACGTGCGCTTGGATAATATGAATGTGATGCGGCTGAGTGTTGCCTTGGGATTGTGGGAGTGCCTTAGTATCCTTGGGCCTCATCATCGAACGCCTCCGCCCCCGCCTCCGCCTCCGCCCCCGCCCCCGCCCATTTTCCATGCCCGCCGCAGCAGTCATCACCCGCAGAGCAATTGATTTCTCGCGGCCATTTTTTCCAGTGCATTTGACGGCACTCGCCCATGTGCCGTCGTGGGGCTTGCTCGATAAATGCCACCAACGCCGCTACTCGCAGCACTACGCGCCCTATCTCAATGAGCAAACGGCGTTCTTCGAAGAGTTGTTAGCTTCCAATTTACTCCCGCCACTTTACTAACGCCCGGACCGGATTAGCGAGGATCTAGCAGCGGACTTGCGGACCTTCGAAGTTGAAGAACGTCGGCATTCACGCTGGTTCCGCGAACTCAATCATCAAGTCGATCCGAGCCGCTTCCGGTTTGAGGAAGGTCACTATATCTTCATTCCGACAGACGTTAGAATGCGGGCAGTTAGCACATGGTTTACTCGGCGACCCTTTGCCATTCCCTGTTGGATTCCGTTGATGCTACTGCAAGAGGAAAGGTCGATCTCGGTGGCGCAGGAATGTTTAAAAGCGAAAAACCAGTTGGAACCCTCATTCTACAATCTGCCTCGCATGCATCTGGCAGATGAGATAGATCATCTGCGATGGGGTTTTGAAATTGATCGAGCGAGTGTGGCTGCCGATCCCGATATGGAAACGCCGACTTCAGGCGCGGCTTTTCGGGGTGATCATAGGCAAGTTTTTCACCACTCCGAAGCGTGCGGGCAAAGCAGTGTTGCAGGCATTGATCGACGAATTCCCTGATTTGAAATCCTATAGCATTAAGCTTCATCATGAGTTGGGTGAACTCACAACGTCGCGAGCCTACCATGCGAGTCTCTACAGCCGGGAAATCACGCCGCGCGGTTTTGCTTTGTTTGATGAACTGCCAGAGTCCCATAATATGGGTCGTTATCTACTCGCCTACGAACGGCCATGAATGACGAATTCCCCTTACCCGGACGTTTGAATCTGGCAATTGCCACCGTTCAGCTCGCCGTCCTACTCGGGTTGTTAGCCGCTGCGGGAGCCGTGAGTTCACCATGGGCACTCGCCGGATTGGCCGTTGGATACGCGTTGGTGATGAACTCCACCTACGCAAGCATGAAGCGGAGCATGGATTGCTGCATTCTAACGGGCTTCTTCTATCTCGCCGTGGTTCTTGGAAATGGCATCGCCCTTGTCCATCCGCGCTGGCTCAAGGCGCGCTGGGCGGATTCCGACCGCCCCACGCGGGCGCGGCTCGACTGTTCCAGTGCCGCACCTGCCGCGGCACCGGCGCGACCGCCCCACGCGGGCGCGGCTCGACTCACTCCCCCCCCGCTATTTCACACTCATTCGCATTGAGGCACTGGTCGTCATTGTGCTGCATGGCGGCTGGATGATGTTATGGCATGTATCACTCAGCCACTATCTATTGTTACTGGGAAGCTTCGGCGTGTTGTGGTCCGCGTTGCAATATGTGCATCACTTCGGCACTGACCGGGATGTGTCAAACGGTGCCCGCAATCTCAGGACATGGCCGTGGCTCGATGCTCTGTGGCTAAACCATGATGGTGAACGTGGCCGCTTGCTAGCGGCCTACTTGCGGATGTGGCGTGGCCCGCGTCACACTGGAGAACATGTGAAAAACCATCATGCAGGAAAAATCATTCGCTAATAGCAACAGCGTGCGGCTTGAACATGAGTCCACAAATCACATAGGAAGCTAACAACAGCGCAAACCACGGACGAGGGTCGGCTTTGAATGAGGAACTGTCGTCCATCGCGGGCAGGCTAAGCGGGTGCGGACAGTTCCACCACCCGTATTTCTACTAGCGGAGCACGCGAAGGTGAATGAAGCGCTTGCTGGATGCCGTGATAGCCGTGTTATCGCGAACGACAAGAGTGGTGCTGGTATTTATTTCAACTGTGGTGGCGGTGTCGTCGCGGTGTTGGCAAGCACTGTGAAATGCATGTCGGCGTATGCTTGCTCTTCTATATTGGCCTGGGCCATTGGGTCGGGAGCTGCGATCTCAGTCTGGCAAAAATCACCGCTCTACCGCCCAGATGTCCAGAGTTTCCAAAGCCGAGGTGGTCGCAAATTGCGACCACCTCCCTCGCCTCAAATTTTCCCGCACTCTCCCCTACGCCTTCACCGAGCACGGCGCACTCATGGCAGCTAACGTCCTCAACAGCCCGGACGCGGTGAAGATGAGCGTCCATCTCGTCCGCGTGTTTATCAAACAGCGGGAAATCCTACTCGCGCAGGGCGATGTCCTCACCCGGCTCGCTCAGATGGACGCCACCCTCCTAAAGCACGACGACGCCCTGCGGGTCATTTGGCGCGAGCTCCAACCGCTGTTGAGTCCGCCACCCGCGCCGCCCAAACGTCAGATCGGCTTCCACGAGAAATAATTGTTGCCCCGCTAGTTTTACTGGTCACCGCAGCGCCAGCTTCATAAATCATCTGGCCATGAAAAAAACCCGCTTGATCCTCCTTGCCTGTGCCTTCCTGCCGACGCTCTGCTTCGCCGCCCCGGACGCGGCGAAGCCTAACACCCTAACCGCTTCGGAAAAATCCGCCGGTTGGAAATTGTTGTTCGACGGCACGAGCCTAGATGGCTGGAGCAATTTTAAGAAGAAGGACATCCGCCCAGGCTGGGTGGTCAAGGACGGCCTGTTAGTCTGTGCCGATCCTCACGACGCCGGCGACATCGTGACCAAGGAGCAGTTCGGAGCCTTCGAGTTGGACTTGGAATTTAACATTTCTAAAGGCGGTAACAGCGGGATCATTTTCCACGTCACCGAGGATGCGGCCACGGTGTGGGCCACCGGTCCGGAGCTCCAACTCCAAGACAATTCCAACGCCGCCGATGCGCAGAAATGTGGCTGGCTCTACCAACTCTATCAGCCACCGGTCGATCCCAAGACCGGCGAGATTCTCGATGCGACCAAGCCCGCCGGCGAGTGGAACCGCGTCCGCCTGGTGATCTCGCCGGAGAAGTGCTCCCACGAAATCAATGGCGTGAAATACTTCGAATACGTGATGGGCAGCGACGATTTCAAAGCCCGCGTGGCGAAGAGCAAGTTCGGCGCGATGCCCTTCTTCGCCAAGTCCGGCAAAGGCTATCTTGCCCTGCAAGGCGACCATGGCGCGATTTCCTTCCGCAACATCAAGGTGCGTCCGCTGTGAGTCAGAAGAGCACCATGAAATCCAATGGGAAGATTTTGAGAAATGCCAACGCCGTCTTACACCGGGAAGCCCGCGATGAGTGACCTCGAAGCGCACCATGCGAAAGCGGTGGCGACCTTCGCTCACGATCTACGCACCCCGCTTTCCTCAATCCGCACCGGCATCGAAATTTCAAGGCTTGCGCCCGGAGATCCCCACCAGACGGAAAAAATCATTGGGATGCTGGAGCGCCAAACCTTGGAAATGGCGCGCCTGCTAGAAGGGCTGGTGGCGACTGGCGCACCCGCTGCGGTGGGCCACACTCTGCCCGCCCCGGCAGCACCCCGGCAAGTGCTGGTGGTGGATGACAGCCGCTCGGCCGCCGATATTCTAACTCTGTTTTTCAAAATGGAGGGAATGGCCGTCCGCACGGCGTATCTCGGCGAGGACGCCCTTGAGCTTGCCCGCGAAATGATCCCCGGCGTGGTGTTCCTCGATCTCGGATTGCCCGACCTAAGTGGCTATGAGGTGGCGGCAAAAATCCGCACCTACCCCGGCGGCGAGCATTGCTTCATCGTCGCGCTAACAGGACGCGACGAGGAGGCTGACCGGAAGAACATCGCCGCTGCGGGATTCGACTTTCACGTCGTCAAGCCACCGGAACCCGCCTTGCTCAGGGAGGTTTTAAAAAAATCTGCGGCGAAAGTCCGCTGAACACGACCCCGCAATCATGCTCGCCTTTTCATCCTGCTGGAACAACCACCGCCACACTGACGGTGAGTCGATGATCGAAGAGATCGTAAAACTCGGCTTTTCTAACATCGAGCTATCGCATGGCATGACCATCGCGAAACTGCCGGGTATCATGAAGGCCCACCAGCGCGGGTTGTTCACCTGCTCGGGCGTTCACAACTATTTTCCCGCGCCCGTCGAGGTGATGATCGATGCGCCGGACGCCTACGAATTCACCTCGCACCGGGCCTTCGACCGCCAGCGGGCGCTGGACATGACGCTGCGCACACTCGACATCGCGGCGCAGTTCAAGGCGCAGTATCTGGTGCTTCACATGGGCTCGGTGCCGCTCAATCCGAAGCGCTGGACGCGACCTCTGACCACCACGGTGGCGGCCGGTGGCCAGCACGGCGCGGACTACATCAAGGCGAAGCTCGCGTTTGTGAAAAAGCGCGAAAAGATCGGCCCGCTGTATTTCCACCGGGCGATCGAGGCGCTCACCACCATCGCCGCGCGGGCAGCAGAAGTGGGGGTGAAGCTCGCGATCGAATCCCGCTCACGCTTCGAAGACATCCCGACGGAGCGGGAAATGATCGCGCTGCAAACGCACTTCGCCGAGAATCCGTGGGTCGGCTATTGGCATGATTTCGGGCACGTCCAACTGAAGCACAACCTCGGGCTGCTGGATCACCCCGAGTGGTTAGAAAAAATTTCCCCGCACCTGCTAGGCGGGCATGTGCATGACGTGCAATGGCCGGCGCGGGATCACCGGACGCCCTTCAGCGGCAGCTTGGACTATGCCGCGTTGCTGAAATTTTTCCCGGCCGAATGTCCGTTGATCTGGGAACTCAGTCCGTCTCGCGAGGCGGCGGAAATCCGCAAGGCGCTGGTGCGCTGGCAGAGCGAGTTCCCCGAGCGGTCGTAGTGCCGTTAGGAGGAAGGCGGCTGGAAATTTCCACTCCCCGCAGGATACAGCTTGGACCGGCGGCCAAGTTTGTCCATCGTCCGCCCGCCATGACCTTTTCCGGCACTTACACCGCTCTCATCACTCCGTTTCGCAACGGCGCCATCGACGTTCCCGCATTCCAATCCCTGATCGAGCGACAAATCGCCGCCGGGATCGACGGCATCGTCCCCGTCGGCACCACCGGGGAATCCCCCACGCTCGACACCGCGGAACACCTCGAAGTGATCCGCCTCGCCGTGGAATTCGCCGCTGGCCGCTGCCAAGTCGTCGCTGGCACCGGGGCCAATGCCACCGCCGAAGCCATCGAACTAACCGAAGCCGCCGAAGCCCTCGGCGCGACCGGCTCACTGCAAGTTTGCCCCTACTATAACAAGCCCTCGCAGGAAGGTCTCTACCTTCATTTCAAGGCCATCGCCGAGTCCACCCACCTGCCGATCATGCTCTACAGCGTGCCCGGTCGCTCCTCCATCGAGATCGCCCCGGAGACCGCCGCGCGCCTCGCCGCCGACTGCCCGACCATCGTCGCCATCAAGGAAGCCGGCGGCTCGGTGGATCGTATCAACCAGCTCGTCCAAGCCCTACCCGCTAATTTCGGCATCCTCTGCGGCGACGATCCGCTGATGCTTCCCTTCGTATCCTGCGGTGCCACCGGGCTGGTTTCCGTCGCCTCGAACCTCATCCCCGAGGTCATGGTCCAGTTAGCCAGAGCCTGTCTATCAGGAAATTTTCCGGCAGCCCTCGCCCTCCAAAAGCAATACTATCCGCTGATGCGCGGCCTGATGTCGCTCGACGTAAACCCGGTCCCGGTCAAAACCGCCGTCGCCCTCCAAGGTCACTGCACCGCCGACCTCCGCCTGCCGCTCGCCCCGATGAGCGCCGCCGCCACCGCCCAGCTAACCGCCTTGCTCAAGTCCTACAATCTTCT
>JAYTEI010000164.1:0-7991 GCA_043735445.1 Akkermansiaceae bacterium
GCGCCTTCGGGAGCGGATAGATTTTGGCCGATTTGTTGGATCATGCCGTCGGAAATCAGGACATCGGCCCAGGTGAGATCGGGAGAATTCTCAGAAGCGATGCGGGCGTTTTGAATGAGGAGAGTCATGCGCGGCCTGAGTCTGGACGGGATCTGGCTCATATCAAGCCTGCCGCGTTTCCTGCCAAGTCTGCTTTCTTCCATCAACCGTCTTGTAGGGATTGGCTCGACTGCTTAAGGAAGGCGTTTCAGATGAGTCGCTCCGCCTCTTTGTTTCTTAAAAAGTCTGCTTCTTGTCGGTTTAGTGATGCCACTCCATGACTCTGTTCCAAGTTCAGGACTTATTGAAAATCCCTAACATCGAATTTGCGATTCATCCAACTTCTAGGACGTCTCTTTTGATGGAAAATGGCATGAATGAAGACAGTCGATGAAAGTGAATCGAACTCATAAAAAATGGAGTAAGGAAAACGATGGACTCGGGCGATCTGGTATGTCTTCGCTGCGAACGCGCAACGCTTAGGATCGGAGATGATCGCAGCGATCGTGTGTTCGATTTCAAAAACAAAATCATTTCGCAAACTATCTTCGCGTTCTTCATACCAGTTCGCGGCAGCGAGATATTCTTGAAATGCTTTTTCGTGAAGGAAGAATTTCATGCAACTCGGCCTTTTCGACTGGCTTCTCTAACCATCCTCAAGGCTGCTTCACCCGGAATGGCAATGGCCTCACCGGAAGCTAGATCAGCGGCACGTTTATCGATTTCTTCGAGTTGGGCGGTTAGAATATCCCTGTCGGGAGAAATGCTTCCTATCAACCTTTCCGCCAATCTGATGCGTTCCTCGTCGCACAGAGACATGGCCGTCTCAAAAATCTGCTCTGTGATGGTTGTCATGGCTTGGAAATTAGCGAGAGGGCAGGAAAGTTCAAGCTGGCATTCAGCCCTGCCCCCCCGGCTTGAGCCAATACAGCACGGCCATCCTAACGGCGATGCCGTTTTCCACCTGGTCGTTGATGAGGCTGCGTTGGTAGTCCATCACGGCGTCGCAGAGTTCGACGCCGCGGTTCACGGGGCCGGGGTGCATGAGGTAGAGGCCGCGCTTGCGGATTTCCTCTAACCGGGCGTCGGTGATGCCGTAGAGCCGGTGGTATTCGCGGAGGCTGGGGAAATACTGGACGTCCTGGCGCTCCATCTGGACGCGCAGCAGATAGACGAAGTCCGGCGACCAGGCCATGGCTTCCTTGTAGTCGGTGAAACGGCGGATGTTTTCCGGACCGGTGCGCGGGACGAGCGAGCCGGGGCCGAGGTAGGCGACTTCTACTCCGAGTTTCTTTAGGATCGTACTGGTCGAGCGGGCGACGCGGGAATGGAGAATGTCGCCGATGATGAGGACTTTCTTGCCGCTGGGATCGGGGAACTTTTCCTTGATGGTGAACGCATCTAGCAGCGCTTGGGTGGGGTGGGCGTGCGCACCATCGCCGGCGCTGATGACGGAGGCTTTGGTCTGGCGGGCAATCATCCCGGGCAGCCCGGAGCGGCCGTGGCGGACGATGATGTAGTCGGTGCGCATGGCTTGCAGGGTCTCGACGGTTTCCCTAACGGACTCGCCCTTGGTGATGGAAGAGTGGGCGACGTCGAAGTTGGTGACATCGGCTGATAGACGTTTGGCGGCGACCTCGAACGAGGAATGGGTGCGGGTGCTCGGCTCGTAGAATAGCATGAGCACGGACTTGCCTTTGAGGGCGGGGACTTTTTTCACCGAGCGGGTGAAGAGTTCTTTGAACGGGATGGATTGATCGAGGAGGTGTTCGATTTCCTCCCGGTCGAGGGCCGCGATGTCGAGTAGGTCTTTACGTGCCATGCCGGAGTTGGGGAAAATAATAGAGCGCACCGAAAACGATGACGAACAGCGCCATCACGCCGATGAACGCAGCGTGGTGACGCGAGAGTGGCTTCTTGATAAAGATGAAGGCGGCGATCAGCAAGGCGATGGCCGCGCACGCTGCGGCGATTCGCAACTCGCGTTTCTCGAGGTCGTAGAAATAGAAGCAAACGGCACCGCCGATGGCGAAGAGGTAGCCGGGGATGACTAGCGCGAGGTGGGCAGTTAGAGCTTGCGGATGAGTCCAAGGGGCGAGCGTGGCGAGTGCATCGTGACGGCGGAGTTCGGTGAGTTCCTTGCCGCTGTGGCGGTGAATCGGCAGCTTTGAATCCGCTGTGGGGGCGGGAAGGGGAGTCAGCGGAACTTGTTCAGATTTGCGCAGCGAGCGAACGACTTTCGGCCCATGCGGTGCTGGGACCGGCGAGGCGACCGGCAGCGGCGCGGCCTCCGGTGGGTGCTCGGTGTGAGGCGGCGGGCCGTTCTCTTCGACCGCGAGCACCGGGATTCGTGCGGCTCGCTCGAACACTGGGACTTCCTTCACCTGATAGAGGCTGGCCGTCTCAAGCTCGGGAGTGGCACTGGTCGGTGGGATCGCAGCAGCCATTTCCTCGCCCTCCGGCAGTGGGGCGATGCCGAGCGATTCGCGGAGTTTCGCAATCTCAGCGACGGACTTTTTTTGCTGCGGGAGGAGGCTCATGGTTTTTCATTTTTCGACGACTTGGATCAGATCCTTGCCGTCCGTTCCTTCTAGCGAAACCAATACATGATCGAGGCGGCGGGTGTCGAGGGTGATGCCGACATAGTCCGGCTGGATCGGCATTTCGCGGTGGCCGCGGTCGATGAGCACCGCCAGCTCGACCTTCGCCGGGCGACCGTAATCGGATAGCGCATCGAGCGCGGCGCGGATGGTGCGGCCAGTGAACAGCACGTCATCTACCAGAATGATATGGGCACCCTCGACCGGGAAACCGATGTCGCTTTCCTGCAGTAACGGGTTTTCGTGGAGGTGCTCGTAGTCGTCCCGATAGAGTGAAATGTCGAGCACGCCGAATGAGAGCTCCCAGTGATCTTCGGCAGAGAGAATCGTTAGAATCCGCTCGGCGACCTCATCGCCGCGGCTGCGAATGCCGATGAGCGCGACGGGGTGGCCGCGGTGCTTTTCGCGGATCGCCGTGGCAAGGCGCTCCACGCCGGCGGCGATGTCTTCTGCGGTGAGGATTTGTTCCATCGGTCAAAAATTTAAAATGCCGATGTCACGGCGGCGTTGCAAGCCATCGAATGCGACCTGATCGGCAGCCGCGTGTGCCAAGCTAACAGCTTCTTCGCGACTATCTCCACCGGCGACGACAGCGAGCACGCGTCCGCCGTTAGTTTCCCAATCGCCGTCGGCAGTCCGCCGGGTGCCGGAGTGATAGACACGAGCATCCGTGATTTCCGGGAGGCCGGAAATGCCGTCGCCATTGCGCGAAGTTTCCGGATAGCCAGCAGAGGCGAGGATGACACCCACGCTCCAGCCATCGCTGAAACGGATGAGATCGGAGCGGAGTTCGCCGTTGGCACCGGCCAGGCAAAACGCTGCTAGATCGCCCTCGACCAGCGGCATCACCGCCTGGCATTCCGGGTCGCCGAAGCGGCAATTGTACTCGATCACCTGCGGCCCGGTCGGCGTGAGCATCAGCCCGAAGTAGAGAAATCCTCGGTAAGGAAGACCCTCGCTGCGGAGTCCCGCGACGGTTGGCTGGACGATTTCCTTCTCGATCTGAGCGAGCAGTTCCGGCGCGACGAGCTGGCGACTGGCGACGGCACCCATCCCGCCGGTGTTAGGTCCGAGGTCGCCGTCGAGGGCGCGCTTGTAGTCGCGGGCCGGGGTGAAAATCAGATAGTGGTCGTCGATGATCGCGGCGAAGATGGAAACCTCGGGGCCGGTTAGACATTGCTCGACCAGCACCCGCCCGGGGCCGAAGCGGCGGTGCGTGAAAATTTCACCGAGGAAACCCAAGGCCGACGCTTCATCCGGGCACACCGCCACGCCTTTTCCGGCGGCGAGTCCGTCGAATTTCAGCACCGTCGGATACTCACCCGCGATCGCGGCGATGGCTTCGTCCAGAGTGTTAGTGGCCGTCGCGCGGGCCGTGGGGATGCTATGCCGCAACAAAAAATTCTTTGCGAACTCCTTGCTCGCCTCGAGCTGTGCCGACTCTTTGGGCGGTCCCCAGCATGGGATGCCATTTTTCTCACAGAGATTCGCGAGACCCTCGCCTTTCACCAGATAACTCTCTTCGCCCGCCACGCAAAGGTCGATGGAGTGAGCCACCATCCACGCGACTAACGACTCCAACCCATCAGCAGCGACCGGTTGCGCCAGCTCGAAAATCGCGTCGCTGCCGGGGAAACAAAAGACCTCGGGTTTGCCCGGAGACTCCGCGAGCGCCCTCACCAGCGCGTGTTCGCGCCCACCTTTACCAACGACCAAAATTCTCATCCGCAGAGGTTTTCGCGGAATCCGGCGGCAGACTCAACCCTGAATCGCTGCGACCGGTGGCGAATGTGCGATTTGGGGGAATTTCGCACTCCGTGATTTTTGCGAAAGCCATGGGGGGGACTCGCTCCAGTCCGATGTCTGGGCATCTTCCCCGGTCCTGTCAGAATAAGAATATTCTAAGATTTTTTTTAACCGCAGATGAACAGGATCAACGCAGATGAAGAACACAGAAAAAGACTGAGTCTTCATTGAGTTCATCTGCGGTTGAGGTTGGGCGTCTCTCCCACACCTGTTAGCCTAGAACGGATAATGGCGGAGGTGACACTGGCCATTTTTACCACTGATTACTCTGATTTTAACGGAGTTCACTGTAAGAATGGGTATGGATTTTTCTCATCTTTTGGGTAAATAGGCGCTTCTTTTCAACCTCTTCAAAACCAGTTCAAGCAGTGGTTCGCATCTTCTCATTTAGGGTTAGTGCGGGAGGCGGACCAGCGGTGGCTCGGCGGATTCAAGGTCAGCGAGCAACTCGGCGATGCTGCGGGTGTGGCCGGGCAGAATCAGTCCGGGCCGGATCTCGGCGCACGGCTGAAGTACGAACCGCCGCTCGCTAAGTCTGGGGTGGGGCAGCGCGAGTGCTGCGGTGTCGATGATTTCATCGCCGAAATAGAGCAGATCCACATCGATGATTCTGGGAGCATTCCGCTCGGAGTTATCCGTGCGGCCTAACATTTTCTCGATGGCACGAGTGAGATCTAGCAATTCAAACGAACTGCCCGCGAAGGCGATCTCGACGACCGTGTTGAGGAAAAGCGGTGAGCCAGGCGGGCACAGCAACGGCTCGGTCTGATAGATGGACGCTTGCAGGAACGGCTCGCCGGGCGTGGCTATTTCCTGCAAGCAGTCGCGGGCCGCTTGCATGTTGCCAAGCCGGTCTCCGAGATTTGAGCCGAGGGCGATGCCGACGCGGGGCATGGGTTAGTCTTCGAGATTTGCGAGTGGAGTGATGCCGTTTTCCTGCATCCGCTTGTTCGCACCCTCGACCATCGCCGCTGGGATGATGACCGGGCGCTCGGCATCGAACAGGGCGATGACGAAGAACTCGGGGACTTCCTCGGGATGGAGCAGCTCGTGGGCGTGGGCCAGATCGCGCACTTCCACGCCATTGATCTTGTCCACGGCGAAGCCCGCGAAATCCGCGAGCTGGCTGGTCACCGGATCGCTTTCCACCCGTGTTAGAACGACGATGTCGCGGTGTTTTTCAAATAAACCTTTCGGCACGTAGTCGGTGTAGAGGCGGCGGAGAGTGACATTCTCGAACTTGGAGGTGGCAAAGAGATTGGTGTCGAGCGGTTGGAAAACGAGGCCGGCGAAGACCAGGTAGCGCGGTTTTTTTTCATACTGCACCGCATACATCCGCGACCAGTTGAGTGGCTTCAGCATGATGTCCACATCGTTGATCGCGCCCTCGCGGAGGAAGCGGATGGCCACCTTGTCACCGGCATATTTGCGCTCCACGATTTCGTTGAGATTCACGTCCTCGCCATCCATGGTGATCATGCCCGCGCTGTCCACCGGCTTGCCGTCTAGCGACATGAGGATGTCGCCGGACTTGAGAATGCCGTCGCTGGAGCTAGTCGGGATCACGTTACTCACCAGCACGCCCTTGCCGTCGTTTGGCAGGCCGAGTGCCTTGCGCATCGCTGGATTGTGAAGCGGGAAATCGCTGATGCCGAGGTCCACGTAGTTGTCGTAATGGCCGTCCTCCACGTCTTTGAGGAAACGCCGAATCACCGGCGTGGGAATGATGTAGCCGGTGTTGTCGGCCTGGCGCAGTCCTTGGAAGGCGACGCCCACGACCTTGCCGTCCTGCACGCAGGGTCCACCCGAGTTGCCGGGATTGATCGCGGCGTCGATCTGGACGATCAGATGCGAGTCGGCGCGGGAGTGTGAATAGGGTTGGAAGTCGATGCGGGAAACGACGCCGCGGGTCACGGATAGACGCTCGCCACCCACCGGATAGCCGATCACCCGGACCTGCGATTCGAGGCTCGGCACATTCCCTAACTCAAACGCGGGAAACGCTTCGAAGTCTTTAAAGTCCTCGACCGAAAGCAACGCGAGATCGCAATCGTGCGCGATGAACTCGATCTTCGCCGGATACTTTTTAGGGCTGCCATAGACGGTGATCAAAATCCGGCGGCCGTTAGAAACGACGTGGGCGTTGGTGAGAATCTTATTTTTCCCGATCAGGAAACCGGTGCCGATCCCGCCGCTGAAACGCCCGGAATTCCACGGCGTTTGATAGTCCGGAACCTGCGTGGCGACCTCCACGCGGAGCACTGATTTATAAACATCCGAAGGCAGCGACGGAGTCTGCGCACCCAGCGCAGTTAGAGCCGACATGAGCAGGGAAATGGCGAGGAGCTGGCGGATCATTGACTTGCGGCGGACCTTAGAGACCGAGCGGGAAGCGGCAAATGAAATCCATGGCGTGCGGTGGCAAAACGCAGCGGCGACTCATTTCACGCGAAGTATCTAACTCGCAGTCGCACTCCGCGTGCATTCTGAAAAATAAATCGACCTTTCCGCGCGGGGTTTCAGAATCCGGCCATGCCCGGTCGCGAAGATCTCAAGAAATTGTCCCTGCTGGGAAAGGAAAGCCGCCTGCCCGCAAGTCCGGATGAGGCGAAACTGGAGATTTTCCCCAATCAACGGCCGGGACGGCGGTATTGGATCACGCTCAAGACCTCGGAGTTTTCCTCGCTGTGCCCGGTGACGGGTCAGCCGGACAGCGCGAATATCGAGATCCGCTATGTGCCGGATGCGATGATTGTGGAAACCAAAAGCCTGAAATTCTACCTCGCCTCGTTCCGCAATCAGCCGGCCTTCAACGAGGAAATCGTCAACCGCATCCTCGATGATCTAGTGGCCGCGCTCAAGCCGAAGGAACTTGTCGTGCGCGGTGAATTCGCCCCGCGCGGCGGGATCCAACTCACGACCGAGGCGATTTACCCAGAATGTGACGCATGAAAGTCTGCGTGCTCCTGAGCGGCGGAATGGACTCAGTGGCCGCGTTTTACGAGGTGCTCAAGCAGCACGAAGTGGTCGCTTGTTTGTCGTTCGACTACGGCGCGAAACATAACCCAAAGGAAATTCCATTCGCGAAATTGCACGCTGATCGAAATGGCGTCCACCACCAGATCATCCCGCTGGATTTCATCAATCGCCTGTTCAAATCCGACCTCCTCCAATCCGGCGGCACGATCCCGGACGGCCATTACGCCGAGCAAACGATGAAGCAAACCGTCGTCCCATTCCGCAATGGCATCATGTTAGCCATCGCCACCGGCTACGCGGAAAGCGTCGCTGCGGAAGCACTCGTGATCGCCGCGCACTCGGGCGACCATGCGATCTATCCGGACTGCCGCGAGCCGTTCATGCAGGCCATGGCCACCGCGATGGGCGAGGGGACTTACGCGAAAATCCAACTCCTGCGGCCATTCATCGCCACCGACAAAGCCGGCATCGCCAAGCGCGGCCGCGAGCTCGGCATCGACTTTTCCGAAACCTGGTCCTGTTACAAAGGCGGCACAATCCATTGCGGCACCTGCGGCACCTGCGTCG
>JAYTEI010000165.1:0-3644 GCA_043735445.1 Akkermansiaceae bacterium
GTTTCATCTGGAAACGGATGCCAAGCCAGCCGTGGCACTCGCCATCATCCTTCCAGCCGCGGGCGCGCACCGTGTTACAAAACGAGAAAAACGTGGTGTCCTTGCCGCGTTTGGGAGCGAGCCGCTCTAGCAGGATCGCGTATTCGTGATCAAGCATCGAGGCCAGCCGGGTGGCCGAGACATAGCGATCTGCTTGGCCGTAGATGGCGTCGCTCATCGTCATGTCGTAGGCGGAAATCGTTTTCGCCACGAGTCCTGCGGTGCCGGATGCGCGGAAAAAGCAGTTCGCCGTTTCCTGCCCCGCGCCGATCTCGGCGAAGGTGCCGTAAACTAACGGATCGAGGTTTAGCTCTTGGGCTTTATCGTAAGTCGTCGGAATCATGGCGCGTCTCCCTCTTCCACCCAACCATCGGCCACCAAGGTTTCAATCACCACTTGGCTGTTGGTGGTGGCCCCTTCGGGAAATTTCAGGGACAGCATCATGGCCAAGCTTTTGGTCTCCCCATCCGGGCGGATGCGCTGCTCTAACACCGATCCCCTCTCGATATAACCGTAGAGCGAGTTCTCGCCGTCGGGTGATACCAGCCGATAGGAATGCCACTTCGACTCATCGGCGAATCCGAAGTTATAGTATTCCACCGCCGACACGGTGACCCGGAAGACGTGGCCGGTGACAGGCTTGGTTGCTAGAAATTTCTCCCAGGAAATGTCCGACCAGCCGACCCAGCTTTCCCAGTCGATCTTCAAACCCTGCGGCGTCTCTAGCAGCGCCAGCGCCTTTTCCTCGTGGTCGCGCGTCAAGACGGACAGCGAAATGAATTTCTCCCGGATCGAAACACTGCCGCTTGAGTTAAACTGTGACAGCCCCGCAGCCTCGATTTTTCCTGCCGTGTAAAATGTCCGCATCCGGGCTTCCGCCACCGCTGGATTGCGAACTAACGGCAACAGATCGTCCACCGTCGTGGCTTCTAAGAACCGTTTCACCAACGGCTCACTCGCAGCTAACAGCGACGCCTCGCTGCGCTCGAGCAGCGGTGCAGCTTCTTTGGGACTCGCCACCGCCGGGACCGCAAGCGGAGCCGCAGTTCGCGCCACCGCTTTTTCCCCTCGATTCATCGAAAAAACCACTCCGCCGACGAGCAGGGAAAACAACGCCACCCCGCCGACTAACATCAGGCGCATCTGCCGCTTTTCACGCCGCCCGCCGTGGGAACCATGCGAATTTCTCTCCCAAGAATGATTCTCCGCACCGCCCGCTTTCTTGCCTCGGCGGCGCTTTTTTAAAATCATGGGTTCCCCTTCTGCCGCAGGATCTTCCGCCGCCATCCGGCGCAATGGGGCTAACAAAGGCGGTGGTGCGTCCGCCGCCGTCGGGATCCTCAGCAGCCGTCGGCAGCTCGGACAAACGATCCCTTTGCCGTCGTGATCCCGCGGCACCCGGAACACAAAACGGCAATCCGGGCACACATAACCGCTCCAGCGGCGGGCACTTTCCATCGTCTCTGACACGCCCCCACCCTGCCCCGCCCGGATGCGCGACTGCAAGCTTTGGTGTCGGACTCTATAGCAATAGGTTGGCGGAGTAAAATTCCCTATGGCCAAGTAGGTGTCTTTACGAACAGGATAAGCGGCCGAATTTCCCTACCTGCTCATGAACGAATAAATCAGCACCTCCCCTTTCGAAGCCATCCGCCAAACCCATCCCGCGGGCAGCGAATCTTGGTCCAGCCGCGACCTGGCCAAGGTCTTGGGCTACGTAAATTACCGCCACTTTGAGGGCGTCATCGAGAAAGCCCGCACCGCCTGCATCAACAGCGGACAACGGGAGGCTCTCCCGCTACGCCTGTTACCTCGTCATTCAAAACGCGGACCCGGCCAAGGAAATCGTCGCGCAGGGCCAAACCTATTTCGCCATCCAAACACGGCGGCAGGAACTCAACGACGAGGAAACCGAAGAACAACGCCGCCTCGCCATCCGCGCGGACTTGAGACAGCACAACACCCAGCTCGCCGAAGCCGCCCGAGACGCGGGAATCATCGAACCCCCGCGACTACGCCATTTTCCAGAACCACGGTTACAAGGGACTTTACGGAGGCCTCGGGGCACAGGGCATCCATCAGCGTAAAGGTCTGAAAAGAGCCAGCAAATCCTCGACCACATGGGCAGCACCGAACTGGCGGCCAACCTGTTCCGCGCCACCCAAGCAGAAGACAAACTCCGCCGCGAAAAAATCACTGGCAAAGCCAACGCGAACGCCACCCATCGCGAAGTCGGCGAAAAAGTCCGCCTAACAATCAAGGAACTTGGCGGCACTATGCCGGAAAATCTTCCGTCCGCAGAAAGCATCAGTCAGATCGAATCGAAGCAACGGCGACTCGAAATCTGACCAATGAATGCCCTTCGCGATCCGACCCGTTCTTCGATCCCACTTGCGAGCATTGGAAATCACCGTTAAGCCCCCCGCGTGTCCCATCTGGACGATTCCACCCACGGCTGGCTCCGGCGCGCCGTCACTCAGCCCGATTTCGCCGTGCGCCCAACAGATCCGCGCCCGCTGGATTGCTAAAGCGCCATCACTCTAAATCCATGCCCCCAATAAAACTCACGGCTTCACGATCTCGACCTTGTAGAACTTCCTGCCCGCCGTGGCGCTGGTGTCGGTGACGGTGCGTTGGCTGGCCGGGAACTGGGGCGATGCTCACGAGGAATCGCGACAGCGGGTTGGTTGGCACCAGACCGGCAGTGAATTCGAAGAGGTTGTTCTGGCCGTCGCCGTCGGGATCGAGCAGCGGCGCGGCGTTGGGGTTGTTGATGCCGAAATATTGAAACTGCCAGTCGTCGCCCACGCCGTCGGCGGCGTAGCTGCCTTGCGCGGTGGCGGTTTCGTTCACGGTCGCGGGCGTAGCGGCGAGTTGCAGGGCGGTGACTTCGGTGTGCTGGCCGAGGTAGCCGTGCTGCGCCGTTGCGGATGGGGAAACGACGGTGGAAATGCCGGTGATGCCACCGACGCTGCCGTCATGGGTGTAGCTGGCGCTGGTCGTGCGCTTGCCGCCAGCTTCGGCGCAAGCGGTAAGGATAGTGTAGTTTATCGAAGTGCGGGGTAGCCTGCGCGATGAGTGTGACCCTCGATATTCCAGATGATGTGCTGGCGGCGCTTCCCATCCCGGAGCAGGAGCGCAAGAGCTACCTGCTGCTTGAAAGCGCGTGCGGCCTTTATGCGCGGGATGTGCTGAGTCTGGGCAAGGCGGCAGAGCTGGCCGGGATGCCGAAGATCGCCTTCGGCCAGGAGATCGGGCGTCGCGGCATCGCACGCCACTACACCGACACCGAGCTGGAGGCCGATCTCGCTTATGCTCGCGGTAAGTGACACCTCGCCCTTGTCGAACCTTGCGATCATTGGCAGACTGCCGCTCCTGCGCGAGCAGTTTGTAGAAGTCTGGGTGCCGCCCGCCGTGGTGTGCGAACTGGCTGGTTGAAGGAGATGCCCTTGCCATTGTCAGCCCCTTTCCCTGCCGCGCTTCGCGGACTCGACGCCGGTGAAACCGAAGCTCTGCGACTGGCCTTGTCCATCACCAGCAACTGCGTGTTGATGGATGAGAAGGAAGGAAGGTCGGCAATGCGCAGCGAGCCTTGGCATCCGCAC
>JAYTEI010000166.1:0-7958 GCA_043735445.1 Akkermansiaceae bacterium
ATGTTCAAGGACTTCTCATTCACCGCCGTGGTCGCTGGCTTTGTGGCGGTATTGGTCGGGTTCACCAGTTCGGTGGCGGTGCTTTTCCAAGCGGCTCAAAACCTATCTGCCACTCCGGCGCAAACGGCCTCGTGGCTGTGGGCGCTTGGCATCGGGATGGCGGTGACGAGCATCATTTTATCAAAACTCTATCGGCAGCCTATCCTCATCGCTTGGTCCACTCCCGGTGCTGCGGTGATCGCCAGCGCCGCTGCGGAAGGTCACCTCACACTGCCACAGGCGACCGGCGCTTTCATGGTCTGCGCGGTGATGATCACCTTCGCGGGATTCAGCGGTGGCTTTGAAAAAATCATGAACCGGCTGCCACTGCCACTGGCGTCCGCGCTGTTAGCCGGGGTGCTGTCCAAGTTCGCGTTGGATGCATTTGCCGCCACTCCTTCTAACCCCGCGCTGATCCTCCCGATGGCCGTCGCGTATCTGCTAGGCAGGAATTTCTGGTCACGCATGAATGTGCCGGTGATCCTGGTGCTAGGGGTAGTGATCGCTACTTTCCAAGGCCGCTTCCATGGCGGCGCGGTGCCGTTAGGAATCACCAGCCCGGTGTGGGTCACGCCGGAGTTTTCCCTGCGGACTTTGATCGGCGTGGCGCTGCCGCTGTTCATCGTCACGATGGCCTCACAGAACCTCCCTGGGGTGGCAGTGTTGCGGGCAAACGGCTATCAGCCGCCGATTTCGAAGATCATCGGCTGGTCGGGGGGTGCCAATCTGCTAGTCGCGCCATTCGGCGGCTACACGCTGAATTTGGCCGCGATCACGGCCTCGTTTTGCATGGGGCCGGAAGCTCATCCCGATCCGGGAAAACGTTACGTCGCGGCGATGTCCGCAGGTTTTTTCTACGGACTGGTCGGTGTCTTCGGGGCGACGATCGTGGGCCTGTTCGGGGCGTTTCCGCACGAACTAATACTCGCGGTGGCGGGCCTCGCGTTGCTCGGGACCATTGCCAGCGGTCTCGCTTCCGCGACTGGCGACGAGCGCTACCGCGAGGCGGCTGTCATCAGTTATTTCGTGGTGCTGTCCGGGATCTCGTTCGCCGGGATCGGCTCAGCGTTCTGGGGAATCGTCGCGGGACTGGTGGTCTTGAGTGTTAGGAAACTCGCGACGGCCTGCCACCGCTGATAGGGCAAATATCACGGAGTGATGAGGCGTTAGCTCGCCCTTGCCTTGGGCGGCGGACGCTGTCTAGGCTGCGCCCATGCCCGCCGAGACCCGCACCCGCTTTTTTCACACCGGTAGCCCAGCCGAACCGGTGAGGCTGCGCGACGGCGGCTTGCTGCCGGGGATCACACTCGCTTACGAGACTTGGGGCGAACTCAACGCGGAGCGCACCAATGCCGTGTTTCTGTTTCACGCACTGTCTGGATCCCACCATGCTGTGGGGAATAATCCCGGCATCGAAGGCGTCGGCGAGTTATGGCAACCGGAGATGCACGACGGTTGGTGGGAAAATATGATCGGGCCTAGCAAGGCGGTGGATACCAATAAGTATTTCGTGATCTGTGCGAACTATCTTGGCGGTTGTTATGGCAGCAGCGGACCCGCATCTTTGAATCCACTAACCGGAAAGCCATGGGGCGCGTCCTTCCCCGCCGTGTCTGCGGCGGATCAGGTGGAGGTGTTCGGTTACTTGCTAGATAGCCTCGGGATTCACGCGCTTCACGCGGTGCTCGGACCATCGGTCGGTGGCTTAGTGGCCATGACTTTCGCCACGCGGTTTGCGCATCGTGTTAGGAATGTCATCGTGATTGCTTCCGGCTTTAAAACCACAGTGCTTAATCGCCTGATTTTGTTTGAGCAAATCCTCGCGATCGAGAACGACCCACACTTCAACGGTGGAAACTATTATGACGGCGACGCTCCGCTTTATGGACTCGTCCTTGCTCGCATGATTTCTCACAAGACCTTCGTCCACTTGGACTCCATTGAGCGCCGTGCGCGGCAGGATGTCGTGCAACCGGACGATGTCCTTGCTTGGTACCGCGTGCGCGATCAGTTCCAGAGTTACATGTTACATCAGGGGAAAAAATTCGTGAAGCGCTTCGATGCGAACACCTATCTCCGGATCATCGACATGTGGTCGCGCTATGATGCCACTCACGAAGGCGACGCAGAATCTCCCGCCGATTTGTTGGAACGGGCGCAACTTGCTGGCCAGCGCTGGTTGGTGTTTTCGATCGACTCCGACTTCTGTTTCTATCCAGAAGAACAAGCGGAACTGGTTAAACATTTAGAAGAAGCCAAAGTGGATGTGATGCACATCATCGTGCATTCCGACAAGGGCCACGACTCGTTCCTGCTAGAGCCGGATCTATACACTCCCCATATCTCGTGGGTGTTGGGGAAATGATGTTACTTATCCTCCCCGGGAATGGCGGCTTGGGTGAACTGAGTTTTTAAAGGTCCGTCTTGTAAGGTGGAAGTCCAAGCTTGAAATGCGACTGCGTCCTTTAACAGAAAGTTATGGGCAATTTCCGAGATTGCATCAGCGGATAGTTTGCTGGAACTCTGGCTGACCGCCCACTTAGCCGCCTCTGCGGGAGAGATTCTCGACCAGCCTTCCACCAGCGAACTCGCGGCACCATCGCGTTCCGCACCGGCACTCAGTTTGTCGAGCCAGGCGATCCCGGCTTCGGGCGATTGCTGGGCGAAGATGATGGCCAGCTCCTGAGCCGCCTCAGTGCGCTCGCTGCCGACCGGGAGATTGGCTAACAGCCACTGGGAGCTGCCGTCCAGATCCATCGTCGCCCAGTTAGCGAGGGTGTTTGCGAACTGCGCGGTGTCGTTGTTCGTCCGGCTCAAGGCCAAGCTCGCGGCCACGGCGGCTTGGGGGTCGCTCTTGGCCCATCCGGCGAGCGCGGCACGGCGCAGTGTGGCTGCTAGATCGCCCGCGCCGCTGTTGGACTCCAGAAACGCGAGTGCGGCAGCAGGCTCGTTAGAAGCCCATGCGAAAAACAAGTTCTCAATGGCCGCGTCCCGCTCGGGCGTGGCCGGGAGTGCGAGAAACCACGCGGCGGCTTCTCCGCCGTTCTCTTGTGCCCAATTCTCTGCGATCGCGATGAGGCTGTTATTTAAATCCTCTCCAGTTAGATTGTGGAGTGCCCAGTCAGCGGCACCCTTTGCGTCGGTTTCGGAATATTGATTTAATGCCAAGCGCATGACTTCATCCCGCCGCCCGCTGGGTGGTTGGCTGGCCAACCAAGCCAAGGCATCGCGAGGGTCTTTCGCCATCCATCCTTCAAGCTGTTGGAGGGCCAGCTTGAAGCGGGCAAGTGGATTTTTCTCGGCGTCCAGTTTGGCCCGTAGCTTTCCGGGATCGACAACCGGAGCAGCACTTCTCCGGACGAGCGCGGGACCATTGGCGGGCATATCTTGCGACCTCGCGGCAGCTTGCCGACTGCCAAGGAAATAGCCGCCGGAGCCGCACGAAAGCGCGATAACTGTAGCTGCAATGATCTGGACGCTGGGTTTCACGGATGATGGGAGGTGGCGAAGTTAAAGACAAAAGTGCCGGGACCAGATGGACTGGTTCCCGGCACATGTTGGCGGACCAATTTAGGTTAAAGTAGAGTCTTGCGTGAGAACGCCAGTGAATCTCTGAACCTCCATCCGCTGCGGGTATATTCCCAGATGTTTTGCTCCGGGTAACGATAACGATTTAAAGAAATTCCTGAGCCAGTCCGATAGAGATCCACATACCGTGAGCTGCCTGATAGAGAATTGAGTCCGCGGGTCATCAGCACGATGCCGGAAGTTGAACCATAATACGGCAAGGCCCAGAATTCATAGCTCAACGAACCGGATCGGTAGCTGGAAGAGTTGGTAATATAGTCCATGCCGTATTCGGTCCTATGGTAGTAATCGCTGCCAAGGTTATCGTAACGACCACTTTGCGCTTTGCCCCAATCTGAATACACATAAGAGCTTCCAAGTTTATAGTAACCGGAGCCTCTCAGGCGGATAGTGGCGGCTTGTGATTCTGGAATGGAGCTGGCCACTGCGATGAGAACGGTGGCAACTGCGGTGATTCTATGGATGATAGATTTCATGATGTTCTGGGTCAATTTCGTGTGAAACGTAGCCGCTTCGACGAGGCTTGCATTCAATTATTCAGAAAAATCCGGCGCGGATTAGGAGGGTCGATAAGGATGGCTTAACCCGAGCGAATCGAGTTCCGAGTAGATCTTCCGCAGCCAGACTTTGACGCGCTGGCGGTCGAGGATTCCGAGAAGCTGGACGCCATCCTCTGAGGCGTGGATCGCCGCCCAGAAGCTGGAGTTAGAGTGATCCACTTGCCGCATGGAGCCTTCGTGGAGTTTCGGAAGTTCGAGGATTTTCGCGCCGAGTTCCTGCGCCCTGAGCTTCTGCGGCGAGGCGTGGAAGGCATCGAAGCGAGCACCGCGGCCGTGGTTCAGGACGATCACATAGCGAGCTTCTGTTTTGAAATCCTCAAGCAAGCGGCCTAACATTTCGAGCGAATCCTTACCGTCGTCCAAGATATGCCAGCAGTTCACCATTACGCCCGCCTCGCGGAAAAGTTCGAGCACGCCGGTGTCGTCCATCCACCCGCGCAGGGATGTGCTACTCTGCGCGGCCAGGTCCACCAGCACTTGCAGTCCGTCGCCTAACAACGCGGCTTCTGCGAGGTGGTCGAGGCTTTGGAAATCTTCGAGCGCGACGTGTTCGGTGAAGCCTTGGTAAAAGCGCATGAACGAGCCATGCGAGCGATCCGAGTCGAAGCCGCGGAACGGGAGGTTGCGGTCGATACAATATTGGGCGAATACCCGAGCGACTACCGACTTGCCCACGCCGCCTTTTTCCCCGCCGATTAAATGCACTTGGTTCATCGCCGCGGGAGGTAGCAAATTGCACCCGGCTGGCAAAGCGCGATGTCGGACAAATCAATAATCCGCCACCGGACTAACGGCTTGCGGCGTGTCGATCTCGGGCACCTCGGCGGCGAGCTTGGCCAGCGAGGCGCAGGTTTCCTGCCATTTTTTGTCGGACCACGCGGGCGGCGGATAATGCTTCCGGCGGAATCTTTCCACCCGATCACGCGCCTCCTCGGTCATCCAGTGTGGCAGCTCCGCGATGGCCTTGGCCGCGATTTCTGCGGTGTCGCTGCGGTGGCAAATGAGCGCCAAATCGTTGCCGGCCTCGATCGCGAGTTTCACGTCTTGGCCGCGCCCATAGCGCGTCGTGATCGCACCCATGTCGAGGTCGTCCGTTAGAACGAGGTGGTGGTCGAAGCCGAGCTGATCGCGGAGAAAACGCCGGATGATGCGCGGCGAGAGGGAGGCGGGGAAATTCGCGTCGATGTTAGGAAACTCGACATGCCCGCTCATAATCGCGTCCAGCTCCGGCATCAGCGCGGTGTAGGGAATCACGTCCTCGCGCAGGAGTTCCTCGATGGTGACTGGCGACGACGGTAGATCGTGGTGTGGATCCGACTGCGCCCGCCCACCAGCGGGGAAATGTTTCGCGCAGCTTGAGATAGAGCGCTTTCTCAACCACCGATTCCACATCCCGGCATGATCGATCACTCGCTGCGAATCGCGGCCCCAGCTCCGCCCGCGCAAGGCGTTTTGGGTTTCTGGGAAATGGTCGAGATCGAGGACCGGCGCGAAGTTTAAATTGAAGCCTAACATCCGCAGCAGATCGCCGGTGAAGGCACCTGCCTCCGCGATTTTCCGAGGATTTCCAAGCGCCGCGAGCGCTGGCGCTGAGGGCAACGGCGGAGCGATTTCCTTCGTCCGAGTGACCCGCCCGCCCTCTTGGTCGATGGCGATGATCGGCACCTCCGACGATAAGTCGCGGAGGTCGTCAGTGAGTTTCCGCGTCTGATGGGCGGTGGCAATGTTGCGTGAAAAAAGGATATAGCCCGCCGGTTGCAGTTTGCGAAAAAGTGCCGCCTCAGCCGGTGTGAGTTCCGGCCCGGCGATCCCGAGCACAAGTAGTGAGCCATCCATCATCGGCGGTTACCCCAACAGCGGAATGCCTATTCTGCAAGCTCGATGCGCAACCGGTAGAACGTGACTCCTGCGGTGGTGCCGCCGAGCGAAGCCTGCACTTTTTCAAACCCCGCAGCCGGAGCGGGACTGGTGGAAATAGACACGTTGTCGAGGGTGGTCCAGTTTTGGGCGCGCAAGTCTGGCGAGGTTTCCACCCGGTAGAGCAGCCCGCGCGAGCTGGCATCGGTGCGGCGGAAGTAGGTGAGGCGCGGAGGATTGTTAGTCAACACGGGCAATAGCAGATCAGCGGCAGTGCCGCCGGGAAAAAGCTGTGAGTTGGTCGCGTTATCCCCGCCGAACGCGTATTCGAGGAGATTTTTAATGCCATCGCTGTCGCTGTCCCCGGTAACGGTGGCGTCGTCCAAGCCGGTGGCCCAAGCGGCAAATGACGGCAGAACCGTGAGCTGGAATGGGTAACTTTGCGGCGCGGAGCCGTCGGATTTTAGGCTGAGGGAAATGCTGATAGTGCCCGCTGCCGGCGCGGCGGAAAAAGTCACGTCGATGTTAGAAGTCGCCCCGGCAGCGAGTCCGCCGCGGCGCAGGGTGCCTTCCGCCGTGGGTTGCCAGCCCGCAGCGGAGATCTCAGAAATCGCCAGCCCGGGGGGCAGTCCGAAACTCGCCGCAAGATTGTCCGCAGCGGCAGACCCGTTAGTCACTGCGAACCGATAGGTGAATGGCTTTCCCGTCCGGACCGGCGGTCCGGACAAGCTGCCACTCGCCGCAAGCGAGGTGGCTGCGGGATTTATTTTCCGCAAATGGAAGCCGGTGGGTTCCATCAATGCATCGAGTTGCGGGGCATAGTGCGGGACTAGCGTGTCGTAGGTGGTCGTGGTGCCGAAGGCGTTGAGGACCGCCGTGTGGGTGCCGACGAGGGCGGCTTTGTTTGCCCGGACCGCAAAGGACGGGCTGCCAGAATCGCCACCTTCCGCGTGGGCATCATCGGTAGTTCCAGCCGGGCCGTAGCTGAAAGTTAGGGCGCGGGTCTTGATGCCAGCTCCTCCGGTGATGGGGTCCCCGCCGAAATCGCTGACGCTAGCGATGGTTCCCCGGCCACCGCGGGCGGCTTGGCCGGCGACGACGAGAGCCTCACCCACGTAAGCGGCCTCGGTCGCTAGGTTCAAATAAGGCAACGGCATCACCCCGGCCGCAGCGGGCACGTCGGCGGTGAATTCCCCTAGGAATACATCGCTTGGCGAACTGTCGGGGTTCGGGATCGAGTAAAGCGCCGCGATGGTAAAGGTGCGGAGCGCGTTGTCGCTGGCGAGAAAGCTAACCGTAGAGCCGACGGCCGGACGGAAGTGGTTGGCCCCCACGAAATGGCGGAGTGAAACGAGAGTGAACTGCTTGGTCGGGTCCTGCACGCTCCAACCGACCCCGGATAGATCGAGACGAGTGGTTGAGCCGCCGCCGGGGTTTAGGAACGTCGGATTGATCGTTGGATTGGCAGGAAATCCGTTCATCCGCAAGTGAGCCGTTGGATTGTAAATTCTCAGGACCAGCGCCGTGGAGGGCAGTGCTGCAACTGCGTTTAAAACAAGCACGCTCAGTAGGCGCAGTGAGGGGAAGTTCGGGCAAGAGACGCTCATGATTATAAATCTGCTTCGTGTGGGTAGAAACTACGGTAGGCGAACTAAAACATAGGATCCAGATTTTACAATCGCCACGAAGTTTTCAGGCGTCTCCAGCTCGAACAAATCATCCCCGATGTGCGCGAGATACCAGCCGTTTTCGAGAACTTGCTGTTTAAGATCCGCCGTGCCGGAAACGCAGGCGATCATCCCTTGGAAGGTCTTGTTGCGGTGCTCGGGCAGCATTTGGAAAACGCCATCCATGTTGCGCTTCATTTGCGCGATGTCTTCCTTTCGCAGGTTGCTTTTGATTTCCACGATCATC
>JAYTEI010000167.1:0-7957 GCA_043735445.1 Akkermansiaceae bacterium
AGCTTGGTGCGCTCGGCCATTTCGAACATCGTGCCGAGGCCGATGAGCGCGACGTCGGTGCCGTCGGCGACGACTTCGGCCTTGCCGATATCTAGCAGCGCGGGCTTGGCTTTGACGGGCGTGCCCTTGATCACGCCGCGGGGGTAGCGGATGGCGGTGGGTCCGGCATCGTATTGGGACATGGTGAAAAGCATGTCCACAAACTCGTCCTCATCCTTCGGCTGCATGTGGATAATGCCGGGGATGTGGCGGAGGTAGCCGATGTCGAACAGGCCGTGATGGGTCGGCCCGTCATCGCCTGATAGACCGCCGCGGTCCATGCACAATCTAACCGGGAGACCTTGCAGTGCCATGTCGTGGATGATCATGTCATAGGCGCGCTGCATGAAGGTCGAGTAGATCGCAAGAAACGGGCGGAAGCCCTGAGTCGCGAGGCCGCAAGCGAACAGCGCGGCATGTTCCTCGGCGATGCCCACATCGAAGTAGCGGTCCGGCAGTTCATTCTTGAAGATTTCCAGCTTGGTGCCGCCGGGCATGGCGGCGGTGATAGCGACGATTTTGGGGTCCTTTTTCGCGAAATCGGTGACAGCCCGGCCGAACAAGTCCGAGCAGGTCGGGGTGGCGGTGGAATCGGTGGAGCCGTCGTCGATCTTGTAGGTGCCGAGGCCGTGAAATTTTCCCGGATTGTCGAGCGCGGGTTGATAGCCACGGCCTTTTTCGGTGATGATGTGGAGCACGACCGGCTCGTGCAGGGTCTTCAAGTGCTCGAAGGTCCGCACTAACAGCGGCAGGTCATGGCCGTCGATCGGGCCGAAATAGCGCATCCCAAATTTCTCGAAGAGGACGTTTTGAAACAACAGATTTTTCGCGCCTTCCTCGACCTTGTGGGCGAGCGTGCGGACGGCCTTGCCGGCGATTTTTTCGACAAACTCTGCGGCTTTGCTGCGCACCGCAGCGTAGGTGTGATGGGTCTGGAGGGCGTTGAAATAGCGGGCGATGGCACCCACGTTTTTGTCGATGGACCACTCGTTGTCGTTGAGGACGACGATGAATTTCTTGGTCGTTTCCGCGATGTTATTGAGCGCCTCTAGCGTCGGCCCGCAGGTGAACGCGGCATCCCCGGCGACGGCGACGACATGGTGGTCATCCCCGGCGAGATCACGGGCAGCGGCCATCCCGAGCGCGGCCGATAGAGCGGTGCCGGCGTGGCCTGCGCCGTAGGAATCGTGCTTGGACTCGCTGCGGAGTAGGAAGCCATTGAGACCTTTGTAGGTGCGGATCGTGTGGATCTGCGCGGCCCGTCCGGTGAGCATTTTGTGGACGTAGCCTTGGTGGGAAACGTCGAAAACGAACTTGTCTTCCGGCGTGGAGAAAACTCGGTGCAGCGCCACTGTTAGCTCGACTACGCCGAGATTGGGGCCGAGGTGGCCACCGGTTTTCGAAAGCGAATCGATCAGCGAGTGGCGGATCTCAGCGGCGAGTTTCGGCAAATCCTCGTCGGCGAGTTTCTTGACATCGTCGGGGAAATGAATGGTGGAGAGCAGGGGCCCAAGGGCCGGTGGCTTAGAAGAGTCGGATGTCATTTGCGTCGTCGGCGGGGTCCTCTGGAGGAGCGGTCGGGGTGGGGAGGTCACGAGCTTCGGCGGATTTCCCAGCGGCATCCAGCGCAATCTCGTTGTGGTTGCGCAGGGTGATGAGTTCGATGCGGCCGCGGGCGGATTGCAGGATGGACTCGCAACGAACGAGCAGCGCGGAGCCTTTTTCGTAGTGCGCCACGAGATCTTCGAGCGCGAGATGCTCGTGCTCCATGGACTCGACGATCGCTTCGAGGCTGCCTAATGCGTCCTCAAAAGTGAGTGCCGGCACGCCTTCTTCGTCATCGCTGGATTTACGGCGAGGCATGACTATTTTGCTTCTTCGGGGTTGGCCGCAGCGAGCGCCCGATCGCTGTAGAAGACCATGTCTAGGCCGACGAGGAACTTGCGGTAGGGGTAGCGTTTGGCGATGCCTTCGATGTGCTGGTCCTTATCCACAAGGGTGACCCAGGATGGAAATTGATTGTTAGGACGGGACGGCATGGTCGCTAAAGACACGGGACCATCCAGCACCATCGCGGTGAAATCGCGGTAATTGGCAGCGACCTCAGAGAGCGGACCGGAGCCATGGGAGGTCGGTGAAATCACGATGCCGGCGACGGGGGTTTGCAGATCGGCGGCGATGGTTTCGAGTTTTTCAAACCCCGCGCGAGTCGGTGGCAGCCAGATGGCGACGCGGTCAGAATACCAAGCGACGGCCCACGGTTGGTCGGAGAAGACGATCTGTTTTTTCTCATCCACCCAGCCCTTGAGGCCGGCGGATTTACTGTTGAGCGGACCCGCCTGATAGGGTGGCCAATTGAAAATGCCGCCGTGGTCGCGGTATTGCAAACCGATCCGCACCTTCATCGGCAAGCTGAGGACCAGCGGCAGGGCGCAAATGGCGACGATCACCATATGGTGAACGTCTTTCAACAGTGGCGTGCTCGCGACAAACTCGAGCCGACTCCAGAGGATTGAAATGAACGCCAGCCCATAAGCCGTCATGATCGGCGCGAATAACAGGTGCAGTTGGTTCGGATCCAGCGCGTCCTTGGAAATCCCGAAAAACACCATGCCCAGCGCCGCCATGATCCACATCAGCAAGATCGCCCACCGGAAATTCGCAATGGCGGGCCGCTTGAACGGGTGCAGCAGGGCGATGAAAAATAGCGGCGCGATGACGATGCCACCGAGGAACGGAATGATATCGGATGCTTGCAGCAAGGTGGTGCGCAGGATTTTTGAAATAAGTCCCTCAAGCACCAGTGGCTCGGCTTGGAGGTCGGTGGTCCGCATCACGGCGGATTCCGAGCCAGTGCCGAGGCCTTTGTAGAGTGTGAGAAACGCCGTCCCAAATGGAGAACCCGACACGCTCTGATTTCTAACCATCACCAAGCTGGCGGGAATCAAGATCATCACCAAGATCGCGAGGCCGACGATGCCGCGCGGGCGGAAGGCGACCGCCGCGAAAATAATGTAGCCCAGCGCGATCCACACCGCCATCCAGTGAGTGAGGGCTAACAGCGTGAAGAAAACCCCGGCAATGATTGCCGGGGCAAAGGCAATCCGGCCTTCCGCCGCAGCCTCCACCGCGCGATACACGAAGTAGATCGCGCAGGAAAATAACAGCAACATCAGCATCTGCGGCAGCCCGCTCAGCGAGTAGTTCCAGAACGTTTCACAAAACAACATCAGGATCGCGCAGACCCCAGCGATCTTGGCGTCGAATATCCGCGAGATCAGCAGATAGTTCACGCCGATGGCCATGAGAAAAAACAAAGTGGCGACCGTGGCGATCACTCGGTCTAGCGGGAACACCCACTCGTTAGCCGTCATTTGCCAAGTGTCCGCTTCATCTGCGCCGATGAGCTTGAGCACCGCCGCGTTGAGCAGTGGGTTCAGCGGCGAGTGATAGGAATCCTGAAATCCAAAGAACGAGACCGAGCTATTCTGGGCTTTTTGCGCCTGATAGTAGGCGACCGGGCGGATCATTTTGGTGGTGAATCCATTGCCGCGGGCGATTTCCCGCGAGATCTGCGCCTGGTCCATCCCCTGCGGCGAGTTGAGGCCGCGGAATAGCACGAACAAATTTCCCAAGGTGAGAATGAGTAACAGAAGAAGGAATAAACTGCGGCGGATGATGATGCCGGTGTCGAGCTGGGAGGAATTGATACTCATGAAAAAATTGGGGATGAAAGCGGAGGAAAATTTCAAAGACCGAGTTCCTTCAGCTTGCGCTGGAGGGTTCTGCGGCTGACACCTAGCAGATTCGCAGCGTGAGTGCGATTGCCCCCGGAGAGGGACAACGCGGCGCGGATCGTATTGGTTTCGAGCGCATGCAAGTTGAATTCCGCCGGACCATCAAGGGCCATTTTGGCGGACTGCGGCGAATCCTCGCGGGCAACTGCTTGGAAATGCAAGAACTGCGGCAAATGGCGGGCTTCGATCACGGAATCGTTACTCATCACCACCCCGTGTTCGATGGCGGTGCGCAGTTCGCGGACGTTGCCCGGCCAGTGATAACCAAGCAGTAATTGCAGCGCCGCGTCTGATAGTGGCTTCACCGGCCTATCGTTTTCCTTGGCGAATTCTTGGAGAAAACTATTCGCTAACAAGACGATGTCCTCCCGCCGGTGACGCAGTGGCGGCATTTCCACTTTCACCACATTCAGGCGGAAATAGAGGTCTTCCCGGAATGTCCCCTTCGCCACCAGCTCTTTGAGGTTCTTGTTAGTCGCGGCGATCACTCGCACGTCCACCTTGATCGGTGAGTTTGAGCCGACGCGTTCTAACGTCCGCTCCGACAGCACCCGCAGCAGTTTCACCTGAGTCGCCGGGTCGATCTCGCCGATTTCATCGAGAAACAACGTCCCGCCGTCTGCCTGCTCGAAGCGTCCGATCCGGCGTTGCGAGGCTCCGGTGAAGGCACCCTTCTCATGGCCAAACAGCTCGCTCTCCAACAATTGCGGCGACAGCGCGGCGCAATGGACGATCACCATCTTCGCCGCCGGCCTGCCTGATAGATGATGCAGCGAGTGCGCCACCACTTCCTTGCCGGTGCCGGACTCACCCTCGATCAGCACCGTCGCCCGCGTCGGCGCGACTTGTTGGACCAGCTCGGACACTCGCCCAATGACGGCGGATTTGCCGATCAGCTTGTCCAGCTTGTGGCTCTTCTTGACCTGCTGGACGAGCTGTTGGTTTTCGGTTTCCAGGTTGCGGCTGCGGAGCGCGCGCTTGAGCTGCATTTCCACTTCGTCGAGGTTGAGCGGCTTGGTCACGAAATGCCACGCCCCGCGGCGCATCGCCTCCACCGCCGTATCGACCGAGCCGTAGGCGGTCATCATGATGGCCACCGGCGGCTCGGGCAGTGCGAGTGCCGCGTCTAGCAGGTCCATCCCGGAATCGCCGCCCAACCGCAGATCGGTTAGCAGCAGCTTGATCGGCTCGGTTTTTAGAATCACCAGCGCCTCGGTCTTGCCCGCCGCCGTGTAAACGTCGAACTCATCCTCCAACGCGCTGCGCAGTCCCTCGCGGGTCGCACGTTCGTCTTCGACAATCAATAAAGTGGGTAGCATGGGCGGATGATTATTTCAAAGATCGATGACCGACTCCGGCGACCCTAACAACCTCACCGGTCGATCGGCGTGCGGCAAGTGGATCAGCACCCGCGTGCCGTGGTTCACCTCGCTCTCGATGGCGATCTCGCCGCCATGCTCGCGTATGATCCGGCGGACAATCAACAATCCCAGCCCGGAGCCGGATGATTTTGTCGTCCGATACGGCTCGAACAATGCCCCCATGTGCTCCGGGGAAATGCCGGTGCCGTTGTCTTCGATGGAGATGATATACTCAAACTCTGTGAAGCGCGTGCGGATCGTCACCCGGCCTTCTGATGAGCAAATCGACTGATAAGCATTGCGGATCAAGTTATAGAAAACCTGTTGGAACTGCCCCGGATCGACCATCGCCGGCGGCAACGATGCGGCCAGATCCAGCTCCACCGCAATTTTTCGCGCCGCGAGTTCCGGCTCTAACAATCTCAAAGTTTCCTGGAGTAACGCGTGCAAATCTTGCCGCTCGCGCAGCGGCGTGGTCGGCCTCACGGCGTGGAGAAACTGCTTGAGGATCATGTCCAGCCGTTGGATTTCCTGACGGGCAGTCGCCAAGTTTTCCTCCAGCGGCTTGCGATCCCCCGCAGGCAGCTTGCGCAGCTTGCGGCCGAGAAGCTGCAGGTGGATATCCAGCGAGTTGAGCGGATTGCCAATCTCATGCGCGACTCCTGCGGCCAGCAGCGTGAGCGCGTTGAGTCGCTCAGATTCCAGCGTTTCCGCCGCCTCGGCGCGGGTGCTCGTTAGATCGCGGACTAGCATCACATAGCCGAGCGATTCCTTGGAATTTTCCCCGCCATCAATCGGCGCGAGGTAGAAATTTAGGTAGCGTTTTTCCGGATAGAAGACCTCCAGATCGCGGCTGATCGTGCGTCCGGGTTTCCCCAAAGTCGGCCAATCCAGGCCGCGAATTTGGGTGGAAATGTGCTCGCCGGGTGACCGCTCAGGATCGAGTCCGAAGAATTGGCAGGCCGCCGGATTGATGATCCCGATCACCCCCTGTGAGTCCAAAATGATCACCCCCTCATGCAGCGCCCCGAAGACTTTTTCCAAGAACCCCCGCTCCCGGATCAAGCGGGTGACGATCTTCTGCACATCGCCCGGACCCACCCGGTCCAGCCGGGCCACCAATTTTTCCAAGAAGCCGGATTTCACGGATGAAAGTTTGCCAGGTGGAGGTTTTCAGTGTTCAGGAAAGACATGGAAGCGCTGCTATTGGTTTTCTCCACCTTTCCCGACGTGGCGTCGGCGCGACAGATTGGCACGCTGCTGGTCGAAAGGCAACTGGCAGCTTGCGTCAATCTCGTGCCCGCCATCGAGTCCATTTACCGCTGGCAAGGAAAGCTCGAGACCGCCGCAGAAACCCTCGCCATTTTCAAAACCACCACCGCCGCCTACCCCGCCTTCGAGCAACTCCTCACGGATTTACACCCCTACGAAGTCCCAGAAATCATCGCCCTGCACCCCACCCAAGTCGCCGCGCCCTACCGCGCCTGGGTCTGCTCTGAGGCCGTGCCACTCACCTCACCTTCCGCCCATCCAGCCACAGCCCGTTCAACCTCCAATCATGAGCCTTAGTTAGAATCGGGCGTTGGATCGTTTCGACAAAATGCCCCGGCCAGATCGACCCGTCGGCGGCTTGCCAGTGGTCGGAAAACGTGACCTCGACGTCCGCCCCGCGGGTGGACTCCAGACCGTTGAGCGAAAATTGGAACCGCCGCATCAGCCCGCTGTCTTTGCCGATCCAGACGATGAAGTGATCCTCCGCCGAAGAGCCGATTCCGGGACTCAGTTTACCCGCCACCAACTCGCAGCGTTCACCGCCGAGCGGCTTTTCCTCCAGTAATGTTAGATCGCTACCCCGCCCGACCAGCCACGACGGGCCGAAGAGAAACCCCGTGTAGGCATCCGCCACGAGCGCGGCGGCGGCGATGACCTCGCGGTCCTTGGAGGCCATCCCATTCACCAACACTTCGGTTTTGGGGCCGCGCCGCACAACCTGCTTGGACCCTTGCGGCCCCGAGTGAAGCTGGAGCACGCGCCCGACCCGCGGCTGATAGGTTTCGACCGAGCCTTTGCGGAATCCTGGATCCGTTAGCACTGGCTGCAAGCGGGTGGTTAGGCTGTGCCACTCTCCCGCGTAGGCCACTTTCACTTGGCGGTAATTTCGCCAAGGATTCCCGCTCAGCGCGGCAGATCGCTTGAGCACCGCCACCGCATCAGTGCTCGTTCCCGTACGCGCCGACCCACCCGGCACCGGCAAGCTGGAACACGAAGCCAGAAGTGAAAGACCGACGCCGAGGAGGCAGCTTGGTAAATGCATCGTGGAGATTAGTTCCGCAGTTTTTCGGGTCAAGAGGCCGTCGTGATAAAGATCCATCGCGCTGTCTTGTCACCCACCGCGGAACAGCCACGACACCTACATCGTGGTGCCTATCAGCCACAGCTTGGAACATCTTAAGAAGATGTCTGCTCTCTGAATCTCAAGGTGTGGCGATCTCTGAATCGCCATGCCCATGGGAGGACAATGAAGGGCGGATTCCTCAAATCATTGGCGGCTCATGGGCATGGCGGATCGGAGTCCGCCACTCCTTGAGTCTCCCCCCGTGATATCAGGTTTGGCATGTCGCACCCAAAGAGCCGCCACAGCATAGGCTGATAGACACACTCGCCACCCACAAAATCATTGTCAAATCAAGGAATGGTGAACAATTCTTCGAGGAGGATCAATTTGGATATTACATCCCGAGGTCCTACTAATAAAACTGT
>JAYTEI010000168.1:0-1549 GCA_043735445.1 Akkermansiaceae bacterium
GGCGGTTTTTCCTGAGAGGTCGAAGAGGTCTTTGAGAAACGAGGCGGTCTGCATGGGCGAAGTTTTGTGAGAATCCGCAGCGCTGCCAAGCACCGATTGGGGAGAGATGCGGTGATCGGGATTGCCGCATGTCACTTGCCCTGTTCAGGATGCCGCCCGTGACCCTCGCCGATAAAATCCAGTGGCTTGCCAGCGCGTCGAAAACCAAGCGCTGGCTCGTCGGCGTTTCTGGCGGCGCGGATTCGGTGGCGCTGCTGCACTTGTTGCTAGAGGCGGGTTTCCGAAACCTCGTCGTCTGCCATCTCGACCACGGCCTGCGCGGTCAGGCATCGACGGAAGACGCGAAGTTCGTCAGCCTCTTGACCGCGAAACTAACCGTCGAGTGCGTGATCGCGCGGGCGGACGTGCGCGGAAGGATCGCGGCGCGCGGCGAGTCGTTAGAAACCACCGCAAGGCACGCGCGCCTAGAATTTTTCGCGGAATGCGCCGGGAAATTTTGCTGCCGCCGGGTCTTGTTAGCCCACCATGCGGACGACCAAGCGGAGACCGTGTTGTGGAATCTGCTGCGCGGCTCGCATGGCTTGAAGGGAATGCACGAGGAACAAGCACTGGCGACGGAATCCGGGGTGGCGCTGGAGTTGATCCGTCCGCTGCTAGGAATCCGCCGGGCGGAGTTAGTCGAGTGGTTGAAATCGCAGGGCCACCGTTGGCGGGAAGACGCGAGCAACATAGAACCCATTGCCGTTAGAAATCGGTTGCGCAACGAGGCGTTGCCATTGTTAGGAGAAATTTCCGACCGCGATCCCACGCTAGCATTCGTCCGCGGTGCGGCGGACACGGAACAACAGGAAGCACTCGCAGCTTGGGCGCTGGATCAGGTGAAAGTGCTCGATCCGCAGGGTCGCTTGCATCTCCCCGTGCTGCGTGCCCTGCCGGTCGCCTTGCAGCGGATCGCCCTCTGCAAGTTTCTCCAGGACCACGGCATCAGCTCGCTGGACCGTGTCTTGATCGAACGCGGTCTCGGTCTGCTTGACGTGAAGAACTCCGCGGTGATCAATCTCCCCGGCGGCGGGAAATTGCGCCGCCGAGAAGGGCGGCTATTGATCGAGTGTTAGGGAGAATGGCGTGATTCCTAACGCGTCGCTGCGTTCGGCTCGACCTCGGGGGCATACGCAGACCAGACTTTCTCAAAACCATTCGCCGGTTTTTCCGCTTGGCGGATGACGCCGCCGGCGGTGATGCCCAGCCAGGGATGCATCTGGCCGCCGAGCGATTCGATGACTTGCACCGTCCAGATATTGCAAACCCGTGGCACGAAATAGGTATGCCGCGATTCGAGTAAAACCCCGCCGCCCCAGCTCGATGTGCCGCAGACTATTGGGCTACCGTCCAGTTCGTGGGTGGAGCAGTCGTTGAGGAAAGCCGCGAGATCCTTGCCACGTTCTCGGGCCACGAGTTTCCGCCAAATCCGTTGATGGGGGCAGACTTCGGTGACATTCCAGTTCGCCGGGATGAGTTCCATCACCGACGGCGACGGCATGAACAGTGC
>JAYTEI010000169.1:0-3614 GCA_043735445.1 Akkermansiaceae bacterium
AATCCCTGAGCCCAGTTCCGCGCTCTTGGGCGGAATCGGTTGCTTGGCCCTCCTTCGCCGCCGCCGTCGTTAATCGTCCCGGCAGTAACAAAATCATCCACAACCAAGGCCTTTCGTTTCGACGAAAGGCCTTTTTTTGTCGCTATGGAATCTTGACAATACAGGGGATACGCACCACTCGTTACCACATGAGTTATGCAATGATACTCGTGAGGACCAGCGTCTCGCTGGACACCGGGACTTTAGGCGTTTTGGACAGCCTCGCGAAACGATGGTCGGTCTCAAAAGCGGAAGTCATGCGCCGGGCGATTCGCAAGCTTCAGGAAGAGGTTGAGGCGGAAGACAAGCGCCCCAGTCCGCTCCAAGCCTTGGAATGGTTACAAAATGGCGCGGGACTGAGCGTGGCCGAAGGCGCGGATTTCAAGACCGACATTGAGGCGGAGAGGCAAGCGAAACTTTACTGGTGGGAGTCATGATTCATCTGGATACGAATTTCCTGGTGGATCTGGTGACGGTCGGATCGCCCGGAAGCCTGAAGATCCGCTCGTGGTTGAGATTGGGGAAATCCGTGACGACGAGCGCGGTGGCGTGGTCGGAGTTTTGCAACGGCCCACTTTCAAAGACGCAAAAAGAAGCGGCCTTCACAGTCCTCGCCCGGAAAGTCACGGACTTCACTTGGCGTGAGGCGGAGGAAGCCGCCCGGCTCTTCAACCTCAGCGGTCGGCGGCGTGGCTCGCACGCCGATTGCATGATCGCCGCGTCTGCGATCCTCGCGGGCGCTCCGCTGGCCACATCCAATTCCGAGGATTTCCAACGGCTGGTGCCACTCGGTTTGGTGCTTGAAGGTTGATGTTGCCGGATGGGCACTGCCCACTAGTCTCCGGCAAATGTTGAACCGCTTTTACGGGGCTTTTGATACAGAGCGGCGCTCGGGTGCCAGCGACGGTGCGGACTACCGGACGCCATTTCAAATCGACCGCGACCGGGTGCTGCACACGCCGACTTTCCGGCGCTTGCAAAACAAGACGCAAGTGTTCTGGAGCGGTGAGTATGATTTCTACCGGACCCGGCTGACCCATTCGCTGGAGGTCGCGCAGATCGGCAAGTCGATTTCCTACTGGCTCAAGAGCTGTCCAGACGGGCCGCTGGGCGACGATTTTTTCATCGACCCAGACCTGGTGGAGGCCATCTGCCTTTCGCACGACCTCGGGCATCCACCGTTCGGTCATGCCGGCGAGCGGACGCTCAATCACCTGATGCGCGGGCATGGTGGCTTCGAGGGCAATGCGCAGACCCTGCGCCTTCTAACGGAGCGAATTTTTTCCGCGAAACGCAGCGGCATGGACCCGACGCGGGCGTTTCTCGATGGCGTGTTGAAATACAAATCACTGTGGACCGAGTTGGGAAATCAACCGGAGCATCACTTCATTTACGACAGTCAGCACGTCTATCTGGACTGGGCGATGGGCGGCAACGATTTCCCGCTGGAGCTAACAGCGGGCAAGGCACGGGACAAGTTCAAGTCGATCGAGTGCCAGGTGATGGATTGGGCGGATGACACCGCCTACTCGCTCAATGATCTATCCGACAGCGTGCGCGCGGGGTTTCTCAACATCGAGAAGATCGAAGCGTGGGCAGAGAAACACGGCGAGCCCACCGGCGATGCCACCCCGTTGGGCGATCTCATGAAAGCGATCCGCCGCAAGCGGGTGGATCCATTCGTCGGCAAACGGATCGGCAAATATATCCAATCCACGCGGTTAGAAGCAGACGTTAATTTCCTGAGCGGCGCGACGAATCGCTACCGCTATCGGCTCGTCGTCGATGAAGCGGTGAAGGCGGAATCCAGTCTGTTCAAGAAGCTTGCGTTCGAGGTGGTTTTCCTTTCACCGCAGTTGAAACAACTCGAGCACAAAGGCAGCCGGATGCTGCGCCAGTTATGGGAAGTCTTGGGGGAAAGGTATATCTCCCAGCACAAGATCGACGGCCAGGATTTCCAGCTTCTCCCTGCGGACACCGCCGCCGAAATCGCTGTAGCACCCGATGAAGCCACGCGAGCACGCTTGGTCTGCGATTTTCTATCAGGCATGACCGATGGCTACGCCGCCCGGACCTACAAGCGCCTCTTCTCGCCGGACTTCGGCTCGATTGGGGATTTGATTGGCTGAGGCCAAACATCCAATGGCTTGCGTTTGTGGATTGCTCGTTGACCTACGGCCACTGACTGGGTATAGACGGGCTATGACAACAACTCTTTTTACAAATGGGCGCTCGCAGGCCGTGAGAATCCCAAAAGAACTGAGATTCGAAGGTCGGGAAGTCTCGATCCGTCGTTTAGGTGATGGGGTGCTATTAGTGCCGGTAAAAGCCACCACTTGGCCCGAAGGATTTTTTGAAAGCATCCGCATTGATGACGTGAATTTCACCCGCTCCGAACAAGGCGAACTTCCACCCGTAGCAGAAATTCACAGATGACCTACCTTCTTGATACGAACGTCTGTATCGCCGCCATGCGCGGAAACCCCAACGTCTTGCACGCACTAGCCATTCGCTGTCCCGAGGATTGTGCCGTGTCGATGGTGAGCGTCTTCGAGCTATACTCAGGTGTCTTCCGCTGCCGTGACCCTCAAGCCGAGGAACATAAAGTTGCCACCTTTCTGAAACCGTTCCACCTGCTGCCTTTCGATTGGGACTCCGCCATGAAAACTGCAAAAATCCGTTTTCAACTTGAGAAGATCGGCACGAAAATCGGCCCCTACGACTTGCAGCTCAGCGGCCAAGCTCTCTCGCTCGATTTGACTCTCATCACCCACAACACCCGGGAATTCAAACGTGTGAACAACTTGAAGATTGCAGACTGGGAAACCGAAGAAGGCTAAGATCATCTCGACGCAGTTCGCAAAAAACCGCCGCCCCCCTTCACGTCGCAGCCGACAGCTTCAGCACACCCACATAAGGTAAATTTCGATACTTCCCTTTGTAGTCCAGTCCGTAGCCGACGACGAATTCATCGCCGATTTCAAAGCCGACGTAATCCGCATTAACCTCCTCGGCCCGTTGCTTGTCTTTGGCTAACAGCACGGCGGTATGCACCGCCACCGCACCTTCTTCGATAAGCCGCTCGGACACCGCGTGCAGTGTCCGACCGGTGTCGAGGATATCATCTAGCAGCAAGACATGTCGGCCTTTCACCTCGGGGAAATGCCGGTCTAGGAAATCAACTTTGCCCGAGCTTTCCATCCCGCCGTGATAGCTCGCCACGTTGAGACACTCGATTTCTAATGGCCGCGGCACGCGCCGAAGCAAGTCGGCGGCGAAGACCAGCGCACCTTTTAGCAGGATGATCACCACCAAGGTTCCGCTTGGGAAATCCCGCTCGATCTCAAGAGCCATCGAGTCGAGGCGTTTCTCGATCACCGCTTCATCTATCAAAATCCGCTCGATGTCATTGCGCATGGCGACGGGATAGACCTTCCGCTCACGCCCGCCAAGCGCCAAAAAACCGGACCATCACAGCTGCACGGCGGATTTTTGCACGGGTTCAATTGCGGCGGGCGGTGATGGTGGCGAAGGCGAGGCGATGGTTGAACCGGTTCATGGCGTCGTGGAAGTCC
>JAYTEI010000170.1:0-3613 GCA_043735445.1 Akkermansiaceae bacterium
CACTAAGCTCCTGGTCCAAGGAATCACCGGCAGCTTCGGCGCACGCCACGCATCTCTATCACTTGCTTATGGCACGAAGCTCGTGGCCGGCGTCACTCCTGGAAAAGGCGGACAGAAGTTTGAGAATATAGTTCCCATTTTCGATACTGTTAGCCAAGCGGTGAAGGAAACGGGAGCCACCGCTTCTGCTATTTTCGTGCCGCCGCCATTCGCTGCGGATGCCATCCTCGAAGCCGCCGACGCGGGTGTGGAACTCATCGTTTGCATCACCGAAGGCATTCCCGTGATGGACATGATGCGAGTGAAGGAAGCGTTGCGTGGCTCCAAGTCGCGACTCGTCGGCCCTAACTGCCCGGGCATCGTCACTCCCGGCCGCGGCGAGAAGTCGCATGGTGGCTGCCGCATCGGCATCGCTCCCGGCTACATTCATCAGCGCGGCAACGTCGGCGTGGTCTCACGTTCCGGCACTCTAACGTATGAGGCCGTTTTCCAACTCACCCAGCTTGGCTATGGCCAGAGCACCTGTGTCGGCATCGGCGGCGATCCGATCAACGGCACCAATCACCTCGAAGTGTTGGAAATGTTTAACAACGACCCGGAGACTGAAGCAATCATCATGATCGGCGAAATCGGCGGCAACGCCGAGGTCGATGCCGCACGCTGGGCTAAGGAAAATTGCAAGAAGCCCATCGCCGGATTCATCGCCGGAGCCACCGCGCCTCCGGGCCGCCGGATGGGCCATGCCGGTGCCATCGTCGGCGGCGAGGAAGACACCGCGCAAGCCAAGAAACGCATCCTCGCCGAGTGCGGCATCGCCGTCGCGGAGACTCCCAGCGACATGGCGAAGACGCTGCTAGAGCGCTGGGGGAAATAGTAACTGTGGGCGCTGAAGTGGAGTCAGAGGAGGCATTACTCCCGTCACCCTCTGCCATCAAGGTATTTCCAGGCTCCTTTGTAGCGCTTGAAACGTGAGCGTTCATGGAGTTTGTGGGGTTGCTCGTCCTCGAAGTATTCGGCCACGAACTCAACTTTTCCGGCCTTGTCGTTAGGTCCGCCTTTGGACGATCCGAGGATGGTGAGGAAGCGCCAGTTAGAAAGGTAGATCGTCTCTTCCAAGCGGGCTTTTAAGTCGCTTTCCCGGCTGTCTGGGTGAGTGGTGGAAACGAGGTAATCGACGAGCCGGAAAAAGTAGGCGCTGTAGCGGGAGCGCATCAATTGCTCAGCCGTTTGAGGTTTCGCGCGGCCAAGGTGGAAGGGCTCGCAGCAGGCACTGTAGGTTTCACGGCTTTTGCAGGGGCACAATGACAGTTGTCTGGCGCCGGCTAGATTTCCTGGCGGGACGGGCAGCGGTTCGTTCATAAGGCCGAGTGTGTGGATCGGGAGAGCCGGATCAATGGAAATCCAGATTAGAGTGTCTTCTCTCAAATGATTTTCCTGACAGGACTGAGCGAGCCTTGCCGATAGTTAGACTATCAGCGGAAGAGAAAATGGATCGCCAGCGAAAAGAAGCCGAACCACACCACGCAGATGTGAGTGACGCCGAACGACCGTGCGCCGACTGTTTCCGCCGGATCGTCGCGGTGGGGGCCGAACAGGATGGCATACTTGGCCACCAGCCACAGCCCGAAGAAGGACCAGCCAAGGATGAAAAGGGCGAGGGCGATTTTGAGGAGATAGATCATGGCGCTTGGTGGGGTGTCTAACGTGGCGGGGGAAAATCTGCCGCGCTGATGACCCATGTTAGTAACGTTGCTCACCAGCATACAGACACAGTGGCGATAATTTGAAGGCGGCTCGGCCAGTACGGATCGAGCATTCTGCCGTTTTCCAATCGGTGATGGATCTGGCGGAGAACCGCAACGTGGTGCCGTTTGCTGCGGCCGCGCCGGATGAGTCGATCATTCCTTCCGCCACGCTCGCATCGATCACTAGCGCGGTGATGCGGAAATTTTAAGCCGACGCGCTCCGCTACACGCCGCCGATGGGCCGCCGGGAACTTCGCGTGGCGTTGTCCCGTAGGTTGTTAGTGGCGGGCATCAAGGCGACGCCCGATGACATCATCACCACCCACGGCGCGACCGAAGCACTCCTGTTAGCGCTGCGGGCGACCACCAAGCGCGGCGATCTGGTGGCGGTGGAAACGCCGACGTATTTCGGCATCCTGCACCTGGTGCGTGATCGCGGCCTGCGGGTGATCGAAGTACCGGTCTGCCCGCGCCAAGGCATGATGCTCGATGCGCTGGAAACGGCGTTGAAGAAACACCCGATCACCGCGTGTGTGGTGCAGCCGAATTTCCAGAATCCGATAGGCAGCGTGATGAGTCCAGAGTCCAAGAAACGGCTCGCAAAATTGTCAGAATGCCACGGCTTCGCGATCATCTAGGACGATGTTTGCGGCGAGCTTTCTCACGACGGCGGCAGACCTTCGTCGATCGCGCTGCATGGCGGCAACGTCATCCACTGCGGGTCGATTTCGAAAACGATCGCGCTAGGTCTGCGGGCCGGTTGGATTCTGCCGGGAATCTATCAAGCGGAAGTGAAGCGGCTGAAGACCATCCAGTGTCCGTGGAATACCACTCTATCCGAACTGGTCGTTGCGAGTTTCCTCGATGCCGGTGGCTACGACCGCCACCTGCGCCACATCCGGCAGCTCTACGCCCTGCAATGCGCCCGCACCCGCCAGGCGGTCGTCCAACATTTCCCGAAAAGCTGCCGCGTGAACCATCCGGCGGGCGGCTTCGTGCTGTGGTTAGAAATGCCGGTCGGCTTCGATTCCGAGAGCTTCACCGTGGATGCCGTGGCCAAGGGGATCAGTCTGGTGGCGGGCACGCTTTTCTCGCCGTCCGGGGGCTTGAGAAATTGCTTCCGCTTGAGTTGCGGGTTGCGGATTCGCGTTCGGGCCACGCACCTTGGAGGCCATCACCACTTTGGGGAAACTCGCAAGCAGGCGTTAGACGGCAGACCGATCACCCGCCCACGAAAAAGCCCGCCGGGGGGGACGGCGGGCCTGGCGTGGGGGGGACACCACATTATTGGGGGGGGGAATTGTTAGCAGGGTCGCGGGACCGGACCCGCTAGGTAACCCATCTCGGCCAAGACCGCGAGCACGAAGCATTTGCAGCTATTGCGGAGAACTTGCAGCGGATTACCGGGGGCATCCGCGTTGTTAGTGGCAAGCAAGTGCACGCGGCGGCCGAGTTCTTCCAGTTCCGCAGCACCGAGCGTGCGGGCGATGGGAACGGGATGAAATGGAAAGGGCGGCGTCACCCCAGTGTGCCACGCAATGAAACTTTCTGCACTCACCCGGTAAGGCGGGGCGAAGGACGCGTGATTCGCATCGCGCACTGGCAGGCGCCGCGTCCGGTGGCTGGCCGCTGGGCCGGGATTTTCGCGGGACTCGTTGTAGGTGCAATGGGCCATTTGTTCACCTGGCAATCCAGGGAGCCATAGAAATACCTGATCTGGCGGAAACAGGGGATGAGCGGATTTGACAACGAGCGCCGTTAGATGGTGGGCACCGTTGGCCCCTAGTGCTGCGACTCTCTTCACAGATGAGCGGCGATGAACTTTAGGGCTGTCGGTGGTGGTCACGCTTGCAGTTCTATAACTTGGG
>JAYTEI010000171.1:0-7906 GCA_043735445.1 Akkermansiaceae bacterium
AGGCCCGGTCAGCGGGCATTTCCTCTTCCCAAGCGCCGCCAAGCGGACTAATTCAAGCTCCTCATGAGCATGAATCAACTCGATCAATTGAAGCAATTCACGACTGTCGTCGCCGATACCGGTGACTTTGAGTCGATGAAAACCTACAAGCCGCAGGACGCGACGACCAATCCGTCGCTGATCCTCCAAGCCGCCGGCAAGCCGGAATATCTCCACCTCGTCGAGCGTGCCGTTGAGGAAATTAAAAAAACCGGCGTCACCGGCCCAGCTCTAACCGAGGCAATCCTCGACCGCATCCTGATCCTTTTCGGCTTGGAAATCCTCAAGATCGTCCCCGGCCGGGTCTCGACGGAAGTCGATGCTCGGCTCTCTTTCGACACCGCAGCGACCATCGCTAAGGCCCACCAACTCATCGCCGCCTACGAGGCGGAAGGCCACTCTCGCGAGCGGATCCTGATCAAGATCGCCTCCACTTGGGAAGGCATCAAGGCCGCCGAAGCGCTGGCCAAAGAAGGCATTCATTGCAATCTAACGCTACTGTTCTCCTTTGCCCAAGCCGTCGCCTGCGCCGAAGCCGGCGTGCGTTTGATCTCGCCCTTCGTTGGTCGCATCCTCGACTGGCACAAGGCCGCCACCGGCAAGGATTTCCAAGGCGACGAGGATCCCGGCGTGATTTCCGTCCGCTCGATTTATAACTACTACAAAAAATTCGGCTACCAGACCCAAGTCATGGGAGCCTCCTTCCGCAACAAGGGCGAGATCCTCGCGCTCGCCGGCTGCGACTTGCTCACCATCAGCCCCGGCTTATTAGGCGAACTCCAAGCGTCCGACGAACCGATCGAAGCCCGTCTAACGGCCACCGAAGCCGCTGCCAGTGATCACGAGAAAATCACCCTCAACGAGAGTGATTTCCGCTTCATGCTCAACGAAGACCCGATGGCCACCGAGAAAACCGCGCACGGCATCCGCGCCTTCTCGGCGGACATCGTGAAGCTGGAGAAACTCATCGAAGGCATGATCTAACCGTGGCGGTGCATCGCGGCGAGATGAAAAAGGCGCGGACCCGTTACCGGAATCCGCGCCTTATACATATCCTCCCGCCGGGGTGGCGGCGCTGTGGCAGATTGGTTTCCCCCCGGAACCCGCTCTGCCATGGCCACCTGCGCGAGGTTGCGGGAGCTTGGGAATTTACTTAAGGAATGCAAACAAATAAGCGTGCCGCCGTGTATTTTCATTGAGTTGACCCACACCAAGCAGCAGCCGGCTGCACGCAGGCCATGCTGGAGATTTCATCCTCCCCATGGGCGTGGAAGCTGCTAAGGTCGCCCCACGATGAGCATTCTAACGCAGCCCAAGACCCTAAGCGGCAAGGCGCTCACGGCAGCCGTGGAAATCCGCACGCTGCCGAAAGTCCTGCTCCACGAGCATCTCGATGGCGGGCTGCGACCCTCGACGGTGGTGGATCTAGCAGCCGAGATCGGCTACCAAGGGCTGCCCACCACGGATTGTGCGGACCTCGCGAAATGGTTCCACCGCGGGGCGCAGCGCGGGAATTTACCGGAATACTTGGAGGGGTTTCTGCACACCACCTCGGTCATGCAATCGCCCGAAGCGCTGGAGCGGGTGGCGTTCGAATTCATCGAAGACATGTATCACGACGGCGTGGTGTATGCGGAAGTCCGCTTCGCGCCGGTCTATCACACCCAGCGCGGCTTGACGCAAGATGAAGTCGTGACCGCCGTGCTCGCCGGACTTGAGCGCGGCGAGCACACCTACGGCGTCGAGTGGGGGCTGATCATTTGCGCGATGCGCCACATGGCCGACTCGCTTGAAGCCGCCGAACTCGCGATCCGCCACCGCGACAGCGGCGTGGTCGGCTTCGATCTAGCAGGCGGTGAAGATGGTTTTCCGCCGAAGAAACACGTCGCCGCCTTCCAAGCGATCGAGCGCGCGAATTTCTACATCACGATCCACGCCGGCGAGGCTTACGGCCCGGAATCCATCTGGCAGGCGCTGCAATATTGTGGCACCCATCGCCTCGGCCACGCGACCCGCCTGCGCGACGACATCGAAATGCTCGCTGATGGAAGCTTGAAACTCGGTCGGCTCGCCCAATACATCCTCGACCGCCGCGTCCCTTTGGAAATGTGCCTGCTCAGCAACCTGCACACCGGTGCTTGTGCGACCCTCGAGGATCACCCGTTCGGCTTGTTTTTCCGCAGTGGCTTCCGCGTCTGCCTGAACACCGATGACCGGCTGATGAGCGACACCTCGATGACCCAGGAAACCACTCTCGCCACCGAGCTATTTGAGCTGACTCTCGGGGAGTTAGAAAAACTCTCACTCAACGCCATCAAGAGTGCCTTCGCCCCCTACGATAAACGGCTCAGGCTGATTTTCGACGTGATCAAACCCGGCTTCGCCGCCGCGCGGGCCGGGCTGCCATGAATCAAGGAACGGCGATCTCCGAATCGCCGAAGCCCATGGGAGGCCAATGGAAAGCGGCTCGTCACACCGCATGGGCGCTTCATGGGCTTGGGCGATTCGGAGATCGCCCTCCTTGTTTGGCGGCTTGCCTGTTTGGCCCCACAACCCGACACTCACCGGGCTAACCCATGCCACTCATCCACCACTGCCGCTTCACCGCCATCGACTTCGAATCGGCTGGCGCATCGCGCGGAAAAACTGATAGCCCAGTCCAGATCGGCCTCGCCTCATGGTCGATGGAGGCAGGTCACCAAGACTCGTTTGTTTCTTATCTCCACACCGATCAACCGATCCAATGGGCTGCGAGAAAAGTCCACGGCATCGGCCCGCAGCATCTGCTAGAGGCTCCTGCCCTGCTGATGCTATGGCCCGAGGTGAAAAAGCGGCTCGCCGGGGCCATCGTCGTCGCCCATGGCAAAGGCACGGAAAAACGCTTTCTCCGCGCCTTTCCCGGCCACGGCTTCGGACCGTGGATCGACACGCTCTTGCTCGCCCGCGCCGCTTGGCCGGACTTGCCGGATCACTCGCTGGGTGCCGTTTGCGAAGCGCTGGGTCTGGCAGAATCTATCAGAGTGCTGGTTCCTGCGAAATCCTGGCACGATGCATTGTTCGATGCGGTGGCGTCGCTGGTGTTACTTGCTCATTTAATCGAAACCCACGCCTTGGCTGACAAATCCGTGGTATCGCTGCTGCACCCGGACACCTCGCGCTGGCATCAATTGAAACGCCAATGACGCTCCGCCATTTCATCTTCGGCACTTCCGGCAGATCGACCACAATCATCTGCGCGTTTTTGTTAGGAGGGGCGATTACCCATTACGGGTTGACGAGCTACCGGGCAAAAGAAGCCGCCAAACCGGAGGCTCCCAAGGACGCCGCCGCCCTTGTGAAATCCCTGCTCGGCGAAAATCTATCCGCCCGCACGTTCGCCTTCGCCACCGTCGCCGAGGCTTGCTCGGGCAAGCGCGTGCTCCCCCTCACCGACGATCCCGCCCACCTCCGCGTCACCGCCGCCATTACCCGGGCGCTCACTCTAACCATCGCCGAACTCAACCAATCCGAGTCGCCCGTCCGCCAACTCCGCCGGATCAACGAGGCTTCCAGGTTTTTCGAAGATGGCATTCACCAGCACCTCAACGAGGTCCCCGGACTCAAGTGCGACATCCCGCCGACCCGCGCCGGCGAGCACCAACGCTCCGGCTACCCAGACCTGCGGATCATCGATCAGGAAACCAAACTCGTCTTCTATCTGGACCCGAAACTCGTCGAGCAAGGCTCCGCCGAGAGCACCTTCCGCACCTTCTATTTCGAGCCGAAAAATGAAACCCTCAAAATCACCGCCGACGCCGTCCACCTGCTCGTCGGCATCGAGCACGACGGCAAAGAACAACACTGGACCTTCACCGGCTGGCGGTTAGTCGATCTGTCGAAACTGCGCGTCCGGCTCAAGGCCGAGTTCCAAGCAAGCAACGCCGAGCTTTACCAAAAAACCAAGCTTTCCCTCCCCGATTCCAGCCGTTAGTTTCTCCCTCTCATGACGCTTCCACCCCGGCGCACCAGCGGTTCCATCGCGATGGACGACTACCTCGAGCAGATCCTCCATCTCATCAAGGACAAGGGTTACGCCCGCGCCGTGGACATCTCGAAAAACCTTGGCATCTCCCAAGCCAGCGTCACCAACATGCTCCAGCGCCTCGACGCAGAAGGCCTCGTCAATCACGAGAAATACCGCGGCACCATCCTCACCGAGGAAGGCCAGCGCATCGCCGCCGCCATCATCGAGCGCCACGAGACGCTCACCCGCTTCCTCCGCCTCTTCGGCATCGACGAGGAAACCATCTATCACGACGTCGAGGGCATGGAGCATCACGTTTCCCGCCCCACGCTCAAGGTCATCAGCGCCGTCGCGGATGCCCTGGAAGCGGATCCCGCGCTGCTGGCGCGGGTGCGGGAAAACAGCCGGTGACGCGATCCCGGTGTCCGGGAAGCGTGGCAGACCTCGCGTGGCCCGCATTCATGATTGAGAAAACCCTTGTCGCTGCAAGCCGGTGGAATAGACTTTCGCGATGAAAACGATGGCCGAATTGCTTAAACGGATCACAGTTAACTCCGACCAATGCGGTGCGCGGCATGCGTGCGCGGCATGCGCATTCGAGTCAGTGATGTGCTCGATCTGCTAGCGGCGGGACTCAGTGTGCCGCAAATCCTCATAGAAATGCCTGACCTTGAAGCCGACGACATCTGCGCCTGCGTCGCGTATGCAAGCCGCCGGGTGGGACACCCGGTTCTGGCGGCATGACCTTCTGGCTCGACGCACAACTGTCACCGCGCCTCGCCCGCTGGCTCACGGCCACTTTTGGAGTGCCCGCCAGTCCCGTGCGCGCCGCCGCCGACCACGCCATCTACCAGGCCGCCGCAGTTGCCGGTGCGACGGTCATCACCAAAGACAATGATTTCGTCGATCTCCAGATCCAGCACGGGCCACCGCCGCCGATCCTCTGGCTTACCTGTGGTAATACCTCGGAGGCTCGGCTTCATGAAATCTTCCTCATTCACTTCCCCATCGCCCGCCGTCTCCTCGAAAATGGTGACGCGCTGGTGGGGAAATCACAGGATCCTGATTGGTTTTGAAACCTAACTCTTCCCGCCCGGACGAGCAATCCGATGCCGGGCGGGAAGAGCAGTTGCTGCGGTATTGGTCGCAGAGCGACATCGGAAAGTAGCCGTGGACTTCAGTCCACGGTTGCTGGCCCAGACTCAATCTTGCCACGTAGTGGCAACGGATTCTGGCTGTGGAACTCCACGGTTCCTCCCCGACCGAATCCGTGGGCTGAAGCCCTGGTCTTTATACACAAGTAGATCGGCATCGCAAAATTTTGCGGCGAATGAGGCATGGAGGGACGGAGCGCTGACTTTAGTCGGCGTGTTTCGAGCGGCTGACTTGTGGGAGGGGTGAAAAAGGAGAGAGAACTCGCCGACTAAAGTCAGCGCTCCGTAAGAAGAACCCCGGCGAAGAGAGCGACCTTGGAAGGTAGTTACAGGCGCACACTTTCACCGCACAAGTGGACTGCGACAGAGAGATTTTCTCTCGAGCAACGCCTTTGAGGGTCCGTGGGCTTCAGCCCTGCAATGATGACCCAATCCTCGGGACTACTTGCGAAGACAACACCCATCACCCCTCTTCCCGCGCCGGCGGACCCGTCTCAAAACGCATCAAATCCGCGATGAAGGTCAGCGGGATGCTGCCGGTTTCGCCGTTGCGATTCTTCGCGAGGACCAGCTCGGCCTTGCCAGCTTCCGCTTCGCGTTCCTCGTCGTTTTCCGCGTAGTAGGCGGTCCGGTAGAGCAGGCCCACCATGTCCGCGTCCTGCTCGATCGCGCCGGACTCCCGCAAGTCCGACATCCGCGGCACGCCCAGACTTTTCCCCGCGCGGCTTTCCGGCCCCCGGTTGAGCTGCGCTAGGATGCAGATCGGGATCCCCAGCTCTTTCGCCAGCCCCTTGATCCCTGCGGAAATTTCCGCGATCTCCCGCTCCCGTGAGTTTTCCGCCTGCTTCGTCCGTGATTTCATCAACTGCAAATAGTCGATGGCGATGAACTGGATGTCTTCGTCGCGCTTCTTGCGGCGGGCTTTGGCACGCAGTTCGTTGATAGAAATACCCGGGGTGTCGTCGATGAAAAGCTTGGCGCCGGACGTTTCGAGCGCCGCCCGCTGGATCCTTTGCAGGTCGCCCTTGGTCGGCGTGTAGCCACGGGAAAGTTGGCTCATTGCGAACTTCGCCCGCGAGAAAACGAGCCGCTGCACGAGCTGGAACGCACTCATTTCGCAGGAAAACACCATCGACGACTTGCCTTGGTCGAGGCAGACGTGCTCCACCATGTTCATCATGAACGACGTTTTGCCCATCGATGGCCGGGCCGCGACGACGAACATTTCCCCCGGTTTCAACCCGCTGCTCATACGGTCTAACTCCTCGAAGCCAGTGGTAATCCCCTGTGCGCCTTTTTCTCCTGCTAGAAGTGCTTGAAATTGTTCGATCACCTCGTTGACCGATTGCTTGATCGTCGGGGCTTTGTTGGTTTCTGATCCCTCGCGGATCGCGAGCACCTTGGCCTCCACCGAGTCTAGCAGCGCCGCCACTTCGTCCGGTGCATCGTAGGCTTGGGCGATCGCCTCGTTAGAATTCTGGATGATCGAGCGCAGCACGAACTTGTCCTTCACATGCTGCAAGTGGTGGCGGAAATGCCCCGGGCTCGGGGCGTAGGTGTAAAGGTCCGTCAGCGACGATGGCCCGCCGACGCGGTCTAGCAGCCCGCGGTCCAGCAACCGCTGCACCAGCGACACCAGCTCCACCTCGTTTCCTGCCTCGAACAACTCGATGAGAAACCCGAACAACGTCGAGTGCGACGGAAGATAGAAATGCTCCTGCGTCAGCTTTTCCTCGATCGCCACGCCGATGTATTCCTGCGGATCCTGCAACATCGACGACAGCAGCGACTTCTCCGGTCCCAGCGCATGAGGCAGCGCGCGGGTCACATCGTCCACCGCCGTCGCGCCTCGCTGAAGTTCGGCGGTTTTGCGGAAGGAAGGAGGTGCTTTGGTTTCGACAGCCATGGGTGGCGCGCAGGTTGGCAGCACCCCAACTGGCCGGTCAATCCTGCCGCTTGGGGACAACTGGAAACAGTTTGGGAACAACCGCCCGGCCCGCTGATTTCCAAGCGGTGCGGACCCCAAACGTCCACTCAAGAAAATTTCCGGGCACGTTGGGACATCGCCGGTTTGGAAAATCCATCCGGAATTCCCCTCACCTGAGTTCCCCCTCATAATTCACTGTCCCGCAGTATCGAACTCCAACATTACGCGTCACTCGCGTTTTTGAAACGACTCGACTCCAGCCTGAACTCCACAACCTCCGAAATAATATGAATTCGCATCATTCCATCCTTACCCTCGCGGTCGCATCACTTTTTGCGCTTGCATCATCCACCCATGCCGCAGAGCACGCCAAGGCCGTCAGTCCCGCTGCCGCCATCGCTAATCTCCAGGCGGGCAACAAGCGTTTCACCACCAACCCGGTGACCAAAGGCCAGCCGGTTGCCGAGCGGCGCAAGGAAACCGCAGAAACCCAGAAACCATTTGCCATCATCGTCGGCTGCGCTGACTCCCGCACGGGGCCGGAACTCGTGTTCGACCATAACATCGGCGACCTGTTCGTGGTTCGCACGGCGGGCAACCTCGTGAACGAACATGCGTTGGGGAGCATCGAATACGCGGTCGCACATCTCGGTGCCCGCCTCATCGTGGTGCTCGGTCACGAACGCTGCGGAGCCGTCAAAGCGGCATTGGGTAGCGCGACAGCTCCCGGCAATATCAATTCCATCGTCCGTGACATCCAACCGGCGGTGAAGGCGGCCAAAG
>JAYTEI010000172.1:0-17275 GCA_043735445.1 Akkermansiaceae bacterium
CCCTTGCCTTCTTTCATGAGATCGAGTGCGAACTCGATGATCAGGATCGCATTCTTGGTGGAAAGTCCGACGGTGGTTAGAAGGCCGACTTTGAAATAAACATCGTTTGATAAGTCCCGGAATGATACAGCGGCGAGTGCGCCGAGAATTCCTAACGGCACCACTAAAATGACGGCGACCGGGATGGCCCAACTTTCATAAAGCGCGGCGAGGCATAGGAAAACGATGAGCAGAGATATGCCATAGAGCATTGGCGCTTGGTTGCCCGAGATGCGTTCTTCTAAGGACTGGCCGCTCCACGAATAGCCGATACCCTTGGGAAGTTGTGCGGCCATTTTTTCCATTTCCACCATCGCCTCGCCCGAGCTGAGGCCGGGCGCGGCAGCTCCCACAATGTTCACTGCGGGGATGCCATTGTAGCGCTGGAGCTGCGGCGAGCCGAAAGTCCAGTGGATGTTAGTAAAGGCGGACAATGGCACCATGCTGCCGGATTTATTGCGGAGATAGACCTTACCGAGGTCTTCAGGTGTCATCCGGAAGGGTGCGTCTAACTGGACAATGACCCGCTGGACGCGCGGCCCATTGACGAAGTTGTTTACATAACTCGAACCAAAGGCGGTCTGCATGGTGGTGTTGATATCCGCGAGCGAAACGCCGAGGGCGCTGGCCTTATCTTGGTCCAGTTCGATTTTCATTTGCGCCGCATCCGCCAGTCCTTGCGGGCGGACTTGCAAGAGCACTGGGTTCTTCGAAGCCATACCTAACAATTGGCCGCTGGCCGCCATCAAGGTGTCATGGCCGACACCGCCGACGTCTTGCAACCAGAAGTCGAAACCGGACGAGGTCCCCAGCTCAGGAATGGCCGGTGGGTTCACTGAGAAAACGATAGCATCCTTGATCCCACCGAGTCCTCGCAGCGCGCGGGTGATCACAGCTTGGACCTTGTGGTCCTTGCCGGAGCGTTCTTCCCATGGCTTCAAGCGGATGAAGGCGAGGGCCGAGTTTTGCGCACGGCCCGCGAAGCTGAAGCCGGCGACGGTGAAGTAGTGCTCGATTTCCGGTTGCTTGGAAAAGTATTCCTCCACCTTCCGCAGTGCCTCGCCGGTGCGGGCATCCGTCGCACCGACGGGCAGCGTGATGAGTGTTAGGAAATAACCTTGATCTTCTTCCGGCAGGAATGCGGATGGCATTCTTTTATATAGAACCACCACCAAGAACATAATCCCGATGAGCGTGATGATGCCGATGAATGTGCGCTTCACCAGCACACCGACCCAGCTCTGATAGCGGTGCGTCAAGGCGTCGAAGGTGCGGTTAAACCAGCCGAAGAAGCCGCCCTTCGCATGGTGGTGGCCCGCATCCACTTGCTTTAACAGCGTGCCGCAAAGTGCGGGCGTTAGAGATAGTGCAAGAAACACCGAGAACAACATGCACGAGACCATCGACATCGTGAACTGCCGATAGATCGTCCCCACCGAGCCGCCGAAGAATGCCATTGGGATAAACACGGCAGTAAGAACCACCGTGATGCCGATGAGGGCGCTGGTGATTTGGCCCATCGCTTTGCGCGTCGCCTCCTTCGCAGGCAAGCCCTCTTCACTCATGATCCGCTCCACGTTTTCGACGACCACGATGGCGTCGTCCACCAAGATGCCGATGGCGAGCACCATCCCGAACATGGTAAGTACATTGATGGAAAACCCGAACGCCGCGAGGATGCCGCAAGTGCCTAACAAGGCGACCGGCACCACCAACGTGGGAATCAAAGTGGCGCGGATGTTTTGCAGGAAAAGATACATCACGAGGAACACCAAGACGATCGCCTCGACGAGTGTCTTGAGCACTTCATCCACAGAAATTTTTACGAACAGCGAGGTGTCTAGCGGATAGATAACCTTCACCCCAGGCGGGAAAAACTCTTTGAGCCGTGCCACTTCCTGGCGCACCGCCTCGGCCGTGTTGAGAGCGTTAGCAGTGGGTGAAAGCTTGATGGCGGCGGCGGTCGCGGGCTTGCCGTCGATGCGCGCCTTAATGGAATAATCTTGGCCACCCAGCTCGACCCGGGCGACATCGCGCAGATAGACGCGCGAGCCGTCAGGATTGACGCGGAGCACAATGTCTTGGAATTCCTTTACCTCGCGCAGTGTTGCGCGGCCTTGCAAAATTACATTGAGTTGTTGGCCATCCACGGCAGGAAGTTGACCTAACTGGCCGACGGGCACTTGGGTGTTCTGCACTTGGATGGCGGCGGTGACATCGGCAGGTGTGAGTTTATAACTGACCAGTTTATCGGGATCGAGCCAGATGCGCATGGCGTTCTGAGTGCCGAACTGGATGACCTCGCCGACGCCGGCGACGCGGCGGATGGGATCGAGGACGTTAGATGCTAGATAGTTTCCCAAGCTGATGGCGTCCATGCTGCCGTCCTCTGACGAGAGTGAAATAAACATCATGAAATTGCGAGTCGCCTTGGCCACCACCACGCCTTGTTGTTGCACCGTCTGCGGCAAGCTGGGAGTGGCGAGTTGCACTTTGTTTTGCACCTGCACTTGGGCCACGTCCGGATTGGTGCCAGGCTTGAAATAGAGGGTAATGATTGCGTTGCCATTCGCATCGCTGGCGGATGACATATATAGCAAATTGTCGATGCCATTGAGCTGTTGCTCGATCACGGAAGTGACGGTGTCACTCAGTGTTTCCGCAGAAGCGCCGGCATAGTTCGCGGTGATCGAGATAGACGGTGGGGCGACGCTCGGGTATTGGGCGACGGGCAGCGTGGTGATGGCGATGCCGCCAAGGACGCAGATGAGAATGGCGATCACCCAAGCGAACACTGGGCGATCAATGAAGAACTGAGCCATGAAAAAGGGGGAAGTTAGTTTTTGTGAGTAGAAACAAATGGCTCGGGGACGACGGGTGCGCCGGGGCGAGCTTTTAGCAAGCCTTCGATGATCACGCGCTCGCCGGGCTTGAGGCCGGAGGTGATGACCCACTTGTCGCCAGTCACCTCGCCGGTCTGGACGACGCGGGGCTGTGCGTGGTTAGAATCATCAATGATCATCACGCTGCCCATCCCGCCGACACTGCGGGTGACGGCCCGCTGCGGCACGGTGGTCGCATTTTCATGGATCGACTGGACCACTCGCGCACGGGCAAACATGCCGGGCAGCAAGTCGCGCTTGGGGTTGGGAAACTCCGCTCGCAGGGTGACCATGCCGGTCGATTCATCCACGGATGTTTCCGAAAACAAGACCCGCCCAGGCGAGCCATACTCGCTGCCATCCTCTAACAATAGCGTCACCTTGCCTTGATCGGCAGCGGATTTTCTCAATGCTAACAAGTCGCCGCTGGACTGGGTGAAATCGAAATAGATTGGGTCGAGCTGTTGGATGACGGCGAGGCGAGTGGCGTCGCCTTGGCCGACGAGTGCGCCTTCGGTCACCTGCGCCTTACCGATGCGCCCGGAGATCGGCGCGGTGACGGTGGCATAGCCGAGGCTGAGTTCGGCGGTGGCGAGGGCGGCTTTGGCAGCAAGAATTTCAGCGGCAGCGATGGTCACGGCGGACTCGGAGTTGTCGGCGTCTTGCTTGCTAACAGCGTTGACTGCCACCAGCTCGCGGAAGCGGGTGACTTGGTTGTTCGCTTGTTTCGCCCCGGCCTCGGCGCGGGCGAGATTGGCTGCAGCGCTGTCTCGCGCGGCTTCTAACGGCGCAGGATCAATTTTGAAAAGGACATCGCCCGCCTTCACGTCGGCCCCTTCTTGGAAGGCTTTTTGCAAGAGGATGCCGGTCACTCGCGCGCGGATCTCCGCGACTCGGACGGCGTCGATCCGGCCCGGCAAGTCGTGGGTGATGGTGACGGTCTCCGTCGCAGCGGGGACGAAGGTGACCGCTGCCGGCGGCATTTCCGGCGGGGCGGGTGCGGCTTTTTTTCCGCAAGCGGGGAGCAGCAACCAGATCGCGGACAGGGGAAGAAATAGGATCGGGCGCATGGTGAGAGGTGGAAAGGCGGTGAAACGAAGATTCGGGAGCCGCTAGATACTGCCGGATTTTTGAATGCGGAATGACTTTGATGTTTCCATGCTGGTAACTTCAGGTTACCAGTCGCGCGGATGGAATTGAGACATTTGCGATATTTCGTGGCGGTGGCAGAGGAACTGAGTTTCCGCAAAGCCGCCCAGCGCCTGCGCATCAGCCGTCCCGCGCTGAGCAAGCAGGTGAAAGATCTGGAGGATGAGATCGCAGTGAAATTGTTAGAGCGCGACACGGTGAGCGTCTCGCTGACCAAGGCCGGGGAGATATTTCTCGAAGACTCGCAGAAGCTGCTAATCCACGCCGAGCAGGCGATAGGCCGCGCGACGGAAGCCCAGTCCGGCCACCGCGGGAAATTGCGGATCGGCAGCGTGGGCATCATCGCCACGGATTTCCTGCCGCGGACGTTGAAGATTTTTCATCAGAAATATCCCGGCGTGGAAGTCGCGTTTGTGGAAATGCTGCCCGCAGAGCAACTCGACGCGCTGGCGGTGGGCAAGATCGACATCGGCTTCGCTTACGGCAAGGACGCGGCTAACATGCCCAGCTTGCGCAGCCTGTGCGTGGTCCACTCGATTTACGGAGTCGCCATTTCTAAGCACCATCCGCTGGCTGATAGAAAGTCGGTCACCTTGAAAGAAGTCCGCGCGGAAACGCTGCTATGCCTGGGCGGCGATGGTCGCTCAAGCCACCGCGATGCGATCTGTCAGCTCTACTCGGCCGAAGGATTCAGGCCCGGCAAGGTCCGGCAGGTTGAGGGTTTCGACTCGATGATCACCCTGATCGCGGCGGACCAAGGGATTTCACTGCTGCCCCATGTGCTGGACTTGACCAACCAGGGCGTCGTCATCTTGCCGATCTGCGCGACCACTGCGGATCTCGATTTCCACATGTGGGCCGTCTGGCAGCGCCACCTGCCGTCACACCATATCAAGCATTTCGTGCAACTGCTAGAGGAGCGAGTGCAAGTGTCCAGCACCGCCGTGGGAGCATGTTAGATGAAGATGTTGTTAAGCTTTGGTTGCCCTGTGGCCCACGATGGCTAACGAGAAAAACCCCATGGCCGCCAAAAACGGCGATGCGATTCGCGGCCGGAAGGAGTTTGTCATGGGTTCACAAGGGGTATGGCAGTTCATTTGAGTTAGGGGTAAATGTGACGGCGGATAGATATATCATTGAGCCGCGAGATCACGCCCGAAAATGAACATTCACCACCGCCAGTGCAAGCAGGACGCTCCGGTGAAATTTTTTCAGGCTTTTAGAAAGCAATACGAGCGGTAGGACAGCTCGCCGGATAGAAGGGCGTTGTAAACGCGCGAGCCTTTCACGCCGGCGAAGTCGCGGCCGAGGCTGTGGAGGAATTTGGGCAGCTTTTTATCGAGCAGTTCTGAGGATCTAGCGGAATTGCATTCCATGCCGCGCAGCACTTCGGCGCTGATGTCATGCCCTTGAAGCATCTTGAGCGGGGCCATTTCCAAAGCTTCTTGCCATAAGGCGATGCCGTCGGCGAAGCGGAAATCGGCATACAGGAAATAGCCGCCGGGCTTGAGGACGCGGGTGACTTCCGCTAGAAAGCGCGGGAAATCTGGATAGCAGTGCGAGGCTTCGATGTTGATGACGGCATCGAAGGAGTTTTCCGGGAAGGCCAGGTTTTGCGCATCGCCCTGGAGGAATTCCAAGCCTTGGACTTGATGGCGGTTTTTACAAAATTTGATCCCAGTGGGATTGAGATCGAGGCCGATGTAGGAGGCGGGTTGCTGGGCGCGGGTGAGATAGGATGCGCCGCCGCCGTGGCCGCAACTGACTTCCAGGACGTTTTTCCGATGGAAATTCACTTGCGTGCCGACGTGGTGATAGAGCTGGATGCAGGCGCGGTCCGGCTCGTCCTCAGCGACGAGTGGGATGTCTAACGGCGGCTCGGTCTCGAAGGCGTAGTTGAGAAATAACACATCCTGGCCGCGGAGGCGACGAGTGAGAAAGGGATACCAGAGTTTCCAAATACCTTTGCGGATCGGGCCAATGGAGAAGAGATAATCGATGAATGGCATGATGAAATCGGGTGCTCCCTACTGGTCCGCCGAGGTCTTGGTGGCTTCCGCTTCGGTGTCATCCGGCGGGTGCTCATCGGTGTCCGGAATCTCCACGGGCTGCTGCGGGAGCGGAGGTGCGGACTTGGGCGTGGGAGCTGAATCCGGCTCTGGCGGGGAAGTTTGCGGCATGGTTTTCAGAAGCTCGCGAGTTTCTGAGAGTGCCGCTTGATACTGCCCCATTTGGCCGGGAGTTAGAATGCCGTCGAAACATTTCAGAAGTTCCTCAAGCTCGCTGCGTTGTCGGTCTAGCACTTTCTGATAGGCCACTGCGGGGTCGCCGACAGCTACCTTTTCACCCATTTTTGTAAGCATCAGAATGCCGTCTGCGGACAGCTCCTTGCCGCCGGTGGGCAGCACGGATTTGTCAAATAACAGGGTCGCGGCGCTGGGGATGGATTGCAGGTCGGCCTTCGCTTTTTGGCGGAGCCGGTCGAGGACGTCTAGGCGCTGCGCGGGTGATAGATCGATCTCGTCGATGGCACCGGTGAGCATTTGCTGTGAGCGCAACTCGATGCGGTTCTCGCGTTCGCGTTCGCGGAGTTCTTGGAATTTAGCGAGCTGCACCGGCGTCAGCAATTTCGCCAAGCCGTCTTCCACCGCCTTGCCGCGGGTGGTTAGATCTTCAATGGCAGGCGCGGTGTCACTCGCGCTGGCTTGCACGCTTTCTATCAGTTTGATGATTTCGCCCTGCTGGTCGATCGACAAGCCGAGCGCTTCGGTGAGTCGGAGCATCTTCGCCTCATCGCGGGTTTTCGGGCCTTGCTCGGCTTGATCCGCGAGCGGGAAATCGCTGGCGTTGACGTCCTTCGGGCGTTTGGGGTCGGTGGGTGAAGGGCGGCTGCCAATCTCGGGACGAGTGGCGCGCGGTGCCGCAACTTGCTCGGTTTCGGCAGCGGTCGGGGCTGGGGTGGCGGCGGGCTTGGCAAGCCAGGCGATGGAAAACCCGACGAGGGCGGTGGCGGCGGGAAGCAGGTAGTTAGATTTCATGCGTGGCGGATGGCGGTGATCGCGGCAGCCATGTCGGGTGCGCGGAAGGTGGAGGAGCCGGCGACCATTACATTTGCCCCGGCGGCATAGCAAGCGGCGGCGGTGATGGCGTCGATCCCTCCATCCACTTCAACGTGAAAAGTCAGGCCATTTGTTTCCCGAAATTTCGCGGCCGCGGTGATTTTCCCAAGCACCTCGGGCATGAACGCCTGCCCGCCGAAGCCGGGGACGACGGTCATGCAGAGGAGCAAGTCGATCTGATGGAGAAACGGCTCCACCGCACTGAGCGGCGTGGCGGGATTGAGCGCGAGGCCCGCGAGGCGGCCGGCTTTGCGGATCCAGCGGAGAGTATCGGCGACATCGTGCTCCGCCTCGACGTGGACCGTGATCAGGTCCGCGCCGGCGGCGATGAACCGCTCCAAATAGTGGTCCGGCCGCGAAATCATCAGGTGGACATCGAGGATAATGTCGTTGGACTCATGCACCGTCTGCACCACGGCGGGGCCGAAGGAGATATTGTCCACGAAGTGGCCGTCCATGATGTCCATGTGCATCCAGTCTGCCCCGGCGTGGATCGCCCGGCTGACCTCCTCTCCGATGCGCGAAAAGTCCGCCGCTAACAGCGATGGGGCGATGACCCGGTCCCGATAAATTTTAGGAATCACGGGGCGATAGGAACCATGGATCGGGAACGTGGGCACGGAAAATTTTTTCCCGAAGCGGGACTTAGCGCACTGGATGCAATGATAAGATTTGATACGAACTTCGTGTTACACGATTTTCTTGGGGTGAGAAATGTGACCATCACCCTTCCAGATGAAGTCGCTCTCCAGGCCCGCATCTGGGCGGCGGAAGCGGACACCAGCGTTTCGCAGTTTCTCGGGCGAGTCCTCGTTGAGCGCATGGAGAGAGAGTCCGGTTACGAGCAATCCAGGAGACAATTTCTTTTCCGCAGCCCGGTGATCCTCAGGGAAAATCCACAGTCTTACGCTAACCGCGACGATATCAAGGCGCTTCTCGCTTGGCTGCCACTTGCTGCCACCAGCGCCAGTATTTCAAAAGCTTGGGAGATCGAAGATCGTTGCGGCCTGTCCTGGTGGGGCAGCCTCATCGTGGCATCCGCCCTCCAGTCTCAATGTGCAATCCTGTTTTCCGAAGACATGTAGGACGGACTCCAGATCGATGGGCTACGAATCTGTAACCCATTGATTCCGGGATTTGATGTGACTTTGTTACAGTGAACCCCCGCGAAACCGTAAATCCGCGTGCATCATTTCATGCCATCCATTACCCCTCCGGCGTGGAAGACGAAGCACCGATCATAGATTTACACAGCGACATTTATTTCATGGGGCAAGCGCTGCGTGAAGCCCGCAAGGCGATGGCGGCGGAGGAAGTCCCGGTCGGTGCCGTCGTCGTCAAAGAAGGCCGGATTATTTCCCGCGCATGGAACCAGGTGGAACTCCTCAAGGACGCCACCGCCCATGCGGAAATGCTCGCTCTGACCGCCGCGCAACAAGCACTCGGCGACTGGCGGCTGGAAAAATGCACGCTCTACGTCACCAAGGAACCTTGCCCGATGTGCGCCGGGGCGATCGTCCATTGTCGGCCCGAGCGCGTCGTCTTCGGCTGCGCGGACCCGAAAGCCGGTGCGGCAGGAAGCTGGATCAACCTGCTAGAGGCGACCCCACCGCTCAACCACCGCTGCGACGTGACGCCCGGCGTGCTCGGCGAGGAATGCCTCTACCTGATCCAAAGTTTTTTCCGCGAGGCACGGGAGCGGAAGAAGTTCGTGCGGCTCAATGGCGATTCGCCCGAGGTGGAGATTTGAGCTGGCAGACGGGCAGACAAACTGCGATTTTCCCTCAGACCAGAACGCCATTCCCATGGAAAAATCAGTCACCATTAGAGCGCTCAAAGATTTCCGGGAAAAGGAAAATCCTTGGAAGCACCGCAGCTATGAGGAGCGCCTCATCGCGATGGCTGTGATCTGTGGAACCACTCAGAAAGATGGACAAGCTGAACTAGGATTTCCTCGATTTTATCGAGCTTTTAGAAGAGGAGAAGGTTGAATACCTTGTCATTGGTGGCTATGCGGTCGGCGTTCACGGGTTTCCCCGCTACACGGGCGACATCGATTTTTTCGTGGCGATCAGTGAGGAAAACGCCGGACGAATTTTGCGGGTTTTCGAGAAATTCGGGTGCGGGGAAATAGGGATCACGCAGGCGGACTTTCTTAAAGCGGACCATGTCGTGGAGATCGGACGCGAGCCGAGAAAAATCCAACTCCTAACTGGTATTGATGGCGTTCATTTCAAGGAATGTGCCGAGCGAAAAGTCGATATCGTCATCGGTGGAGTGTCAGTGAAGTTTATCGGAAAGGCCGATTTGATTCGCAACAAAGCGGCATCCGGGCGTCCTAAAGACCTGATTGACGTGGAGGAGCTGGAGAAACTCTGAAAAATGTGTCCCGGCTGTCTCAGCCGGATTTCGCCCACATCCCGACTGAGACAGTCGGGACACATTTCTCTCGGGACACATTTCTTGCACCGCCCGCCGCATCCCGATAACACCATCCCGTGGCTGCGAAACCGAAGACAACTCCCCAGAAATCCGACAATTTTTTCGCTGTCGTCGGCAGCGACGAAGGGCTTGTCCGCGAAAAGGCGCTGCTGCTTTACAACCAACTCACCGGTGGCTTGGACGACGGCTTCACCCACGAAACCATCGACGGCATCGCCGACAACTCCGAGTCCGCCTTCGAAATCTGCTCCACCACCGTCCAAGCACTGCTCACCATGCCGATGTTCGGCGGCGACAAGGTGGTCTGGCTGCGCAACGCAAATTTCCTAGCAGACAACGTCACCGGCCGGTCCCAACGCACCGAAGCCGGCGTCGAAAGCCTCCGCGCCACCCTCGAACGCGGAATCCCGAACGGCGTGAAGTTTCTCCTAACCGCCCAAGGCGTGGACAAGCGCCGCGGGTTTTGGAAATTCATCGAAAAAGCCGCCGACGTGCAAGTCCACGACCGCATCGACACCAACCGCGACGATTGGCAAGACCAGGTCGCGCGGCTCGTCACTGGCCGCGCCAAGGAACTCGGCCTGCGTTTCCACCCGGATGCCCTCGCACTCTTCGTCATGCTCGCCGGTGAGCAGTCCCAACAGATCGGCAACGAGCTGGAAAAACTCGATCTCTATCTGGGAGAAGAGCGCCGCGAGGTCACCGAAGACGACGTCCGCGTGCTCGTCCCGCTCAGCCGCGCCGCCGTGGTTTTTGAAATCGGCAAGGCCATCCAGTTAGGCAACGCCGCCCGCGCCATCCAGCTCATCGACCAACAACTCGAAGCTGACGAATCCGCCATCGGCATCATGCGCGCCTCGATCATCGGCGTGGTGAGAAACTTGTTCATGGCCAAGCTGATCATCGAGAAATTCAAGGTGCCCACCGGCAACTACAGCGCCTTCTCCGGCGGCCTCAACCGCCTCGCCGAAGCCGACCGCGCCTGGCTCCCGCAGAAAAAGGACGGCTCCGGCGTGAACGTTTTCCCCATCTTCCTCGCCGCCGACAATGCGAAAAACTTCGAACTCGCCGGCCTCCAACACGTCATGGAAGCCACCCTCAAAGCCGACCAAGCCCTCGTCACCACCGGCCTCGACCACCGCTTGATCCTGCACCGGCTGATCGTAGAAATCGCGTCTGCTAGAAAAGCTCCGGCGAGACGGCGGTAAGATCGAGAACCCAGCAATGTGAGCGATTTGAAGAAATCCGCGTGGGATGGATATAGGAAATGGCGGAAAAGATTTTGGATTTCGGTACTGGTTGGCCATGTGGTCTTGGTCATGTCTGGAGGCTCCACGCCAGTGGCGATGATGGTCTTCTTTCCAGGTGTCATCGCCGTGACGCTATTCCAAGGTTTCAAAAGGCTGCGGATTTCACCCCGTTTGTCTGCCATCCGGCGGCATGATCACCGGGATGATTTCCCGGCGGTTGCGGCGATAGACGCGGAAATCACCATCGACAGTGATGACGGAAAGTTGGGGATTCAGCTCGCTCATCCGAATCAGGCAGAGGTCCGCAAGGTCGGGCTGGCGATCGGCGTAGCGCCGTGCGAGTTGGGAAAGTTCGCTGCGATGGCCTTCAATTTCGAAGGCCAGACGCACCAATCCTGTTTCGAGAAAACGCAGCACGAGATCGCTGTTTCTCAAATGATAGGCGGTCTCGGCGAGGACTGCCTCGCAGGTCAGAAGCGGCTCGCTGATGTGCTCGGCTAGGGCAAATGCCCATGGAAAATGGGTGTCACGCCGGTTGGCGAACGCGACGAGGAAACCGGTGTCGGCGATTCCGGTCATTCCGAGAAACCTTTTTTACGGCTGAGATCCTGTGCGCCTTCGATGCTGCCGGCCAGATCGAGAAAGGGCTGGCGCGATTTTTTTGTCCGCAATTGCTCAAGCTGCTGGCGCACGATCTGGCCCTTGGGAAGACCGGTCGTCCGCGACTCCTCTTCCAGCCACTGCACCAACTCTCCCGGCAATCGAACGGTGATCGTATTACTCATGCCTAGCTTTGTAAGACAAATCCGGGATGCGGGCAAGGGAATAGGCTCGTCACCGCTGAGCGAGTGCTGGATGAATTGGCCATCCGATGAGCATTTCCGAGAGCCAGAGCCACGAGATCCGCCACCTGCGCGATCTATCTCCCCAGCAAGTGCGCTCAGGGCTGGCGGCGTGGCTCGGATGGTTGTTCGACGGGCTGGACATGCATCTCTACACGCTGGTGGCGACGGCGTTCGTGGCGCAGTTGTTAGTGACTGGCGAGTCGGATCCCGAGGTCGGGAAAAAGGCATCGATCATCCAAGCGGCGTTTCTCGTCGGCTGGGCGCTGGGCGGAGGCTTCTTCGGGCGGGTGGCGGATCTGCTAGGACGCAGCAAAGCGCTGGTGCTGACGATTCTGACTTACGCTTGTTTCACCGGGCTTTCGTATTTCTCACAGGAGTGGTGGCATCTGTTGGTGTTCCGGTTTCTAGCAGCGCTCGGCATCGGCGGCGAGTGGGCGGTGGGAGCTTCGCTGCTATCGGAAACGTGGCCGAAGAAATGGCGGCCATGGATCGCCGCCACACTGCAAAGCGCGGTGAACTGCGGGATCTTGTTAGCGTGCTTGGCCGGGGCGTTGCTCAAGGGCCATCCGCCACAATGGATCTTCCTAGTCGGGGTGTTGCCGGCCTTCATCACGCTATGGATTCGCCGCGCGGTGCCGGAGACCGAGGAGTGGACGGAGGCGCGCAATGGCCAGCCTGCGCCACGCATCCGCGAGTTGTTCGGGCCGGAGGTGAGGAGCATCACTTGGCGGGTGATGTTGATCTGTGCCGTGTCTCTAACGGCGCATTGGACGTTTATGTTTTGGCAGCAAAGTTATATCCGCAGCCTGGCAGAAGTGGGACCGACGAAAGCAGCGAAAGACGGCGCGACGGTGATGGCTTTACTATGGATCATGGTCGGTTCGTTGGTTGGTAATTTCACGGCGGGCGCACTGGCGAAAGTGATGGGTTATGGTAAAGCAATCGCACTGATGTTAGCGGGCTATGCCATGGTGATGTGGTTCACTTTTTCCAGCGTGCATAGCTTGCAAACGACTTACTTACTGTTTGCGATCATCGGACTGATGCAAGGCTGCTTCGGGCTATTTACCATGTGTCTGCCGCCGCTTTTCCCGGTGCTATTGCGAAGCACAGGCGCGGGGTTTTGCTATAACATCGGCCGCATTCTATCCGCAGCGGGCGTGGTGTTTTTCGGGATCTTTAACAAAGTCCAAGGTGACTTCGCCGGAGTGTTACTGATGGCCTCGTATCTATTTATCCCAGCGGCGTTTCTCGCACTGCTACTGCCAGAGTCGGGTGAAAAGCGAGTGATGATAGAACCCGGTTGATCCTAAAAAAGAAGATGGTAACCACTGATTTCACTGATTGAACTGATTTTTAGAAGGTTGGAAAGGATTACCAGCTCACCCAAAAGGTGAGTCGAATTGCTGCCCTTTCTTTCAGTGAAATCAGCCAAAATCAGCGCAATCAGTGGTAAATCTCGGAGCTTACACTTTTGTCATTTTCCTTTCTAGGTTGATTGCGTGCCACACCCGTTCCACATCCAGCTCATTCTGGCAGCGCCTGTCGAGCGGGCATCGCGGCAGCAAACACGGAGCGCACTCCACATGCCGCCGCACCACGGCGTGACGGCGGCCGAGTGGGCGCTTCCATGCCGGATCGTTAGGGCCGAACAGCGTGACACAGGTGGCACCGACATGGGCTGCTAGATGGGGCAGCGAGCCATCTGCCGCGATGACCAAGCTGTGGACCGCTAACAACGGCAACGCACCCACCAGCGGCGAGGCATGGAAAAACTCCACACCATCGCCGAGTCTCTTCGCCAAGATTTTTCCCAAGCCACTGCCACCATCCACGCTGGCGACGGTCACCCGGCTGCCGGCTTCTAGAAGGCGAGCCGCGATTTCCAACCACCGCTCAAGCAGCCATTCGTGACTGGGGCCGTAATCCGAATCGGGACAAAGCAACACGGCTCCCGCCACCGGTTCGATGCCTAACACCGCCGGGGCGAAGAACGCGGCTTGTCCGGTCTCGATCCCCAACTCCTCGACCGCCGCCAAATAATATCTGACGCGGTGCTCTAACGGCCCGGCCACAAAACCGAGCGGATGGGTGAGCTGCTTCTTCAATTTCCCCCCGTCCGGGCCGAGTCGCCGTGGAATCCCGGCGAGCTTGAAAGCCTCCGCGGCGAGATCATTTTCCCATGCCAACGCCGCCTGCCAGTTTCCTGATAGTTTCGCCGCCACCAGCTTGGCTTTTGTCTTCACGGGGAAATCGATCACCGTTAGGCCGTCCACGGTTTGCCAAAAGTCCCGCTGCGCCTCCGCGCAAAGAACCCCCGTGGCCAAGCCGGATGCCACCAGCGCCCGCACCGCCGGCACGGCGAAACACGCCTCATCCCAGCGCTTCGGCGCAGCCACTAACATCCCTCCGGCATTCATCGTCACCCGCCGACGCTAACGACCACCCGCCGTCACGGAAACAGCAAAGTCAGCCCGCTGCGTCATCGTCCGACGCAATGCTCCAGCCACGAGTCCCGCAACGCCACTCGGCACCCGGCGCGGATTGCTGTCACCGCAAAGGAACGTGCGGCGAGTCCGCCAGGTGGCAATGCGCCGAGCGCCTCGGACTCATCGTTCAAAACCGCCGTTTCCTCGTGCTCGCCGAAACCCGCTTTGCCGAATCCAGCATCCCGCGCAACACCCGCGCCGCTGGCCGCTTCCTACCCGTAAAACTCTACCAAGCCCGATGCCGGCCCGCAGATGTGAGTCTTCAATTCATCCGCTGGCTGCGGGTAGGTCTCATCCGCCCGAACTGCTACAGACCAGCCATCGAACAACTCCGCTCCCTCATGCAGGCCTACCTTTGAGAAGTTAGACGACAGGGTTCAGATGAAAACCCCCGCGCCGACATCCAGTACAAAATTTCTTGCCACCCTCAAGTGAATGTGTAGCTTCCTGCCCAATCGAATCTTGTATCGCCGGTACGGCGCTCAACTGCCACTCCTAAACCCCCATCCAACTCCCATGAAACTCATTGTGCTGCCTCTCGCAATCTCCCTTTTTGCCTCGATCGCCCAAGCAACGGTCATTCAGTTCGACCTCATCGGCACCGCTGGCAGTGGTCTGTTGATCGGCAATGAACCGTCCGTCGCTTCCGGTGGCAGTGGTGGTGAGATTGGTACCGGTATCACCTTTGATGATGTTTCCAACCTTCTTTCCCTCAACGTCGGATGGGGTTCTTCTCAGGGTTTCACGAACTTGAGCAGCCTTGCTAACAATTCCCATCTCCACGGTCCGACTGCCGCTAACAACGGTAGCGGCTTCACCCAGACCGCCGGAGTGTTGTTTAACCTCACACGTTCCAGTGACGCGGTCACGGGTGGCACAATCACTACAGCGCCCATCACCCTCACGGCAGGTCAAGCGGCCGATCTCCAGAACGGCAAGTATTACATCAACCTTCACACGGTGAACAACGGCGGCGGTGAGATGCGGGGATTTCTAGTGGTCGTTCCAGAACCCACTGCCCCACTCCTTGGCCTGCTGGGCCTCGGTTCACTCGCGCTGCGCCGCCGCCGCGCATAAGCAAGGAGGGCGGACATTTTCGTCCGCCCAGACGATGGGATGAGAAAGAAATGAGCTACATGCTCTTTCTTTCGCCAAGCGTTCTCGGTTAGATTGGTGTAATTTCCGCTGCCTGGCAGAATTCCGCTCGGGGATGGCACGGGCGGTGCTTCCCCAGCGGGGGCCAATGCTGAAATGGATCGTTAACACACTTTCTAACAGGCTTCTTTGCGGTCTCTTGATAGGTTGGGTAGGCTCGTCGATTTGCCTCGCGCAAGCACCTGCGGCGAAACCCATCCGCGAAGTCATCGCCTCAGCCGCAGCCGCTGCCACTCCTGCTGAGCAGCGTGAAATTGTCCTCACGCTCAAGCTCGCGCCATCTGCGGAAGCGGTCACTTGGTTTGAAAAATGGAAGACTGGGGAAATTTTTCTCAATGAGGATGCCGCAGGTGTCGTCACTCCCATCACTCTCACGGGCACCGCCGATGGCGACGATTCATTTGACACCGTCAGAGTTTTCGATGGCACACCGCTGCTGACGCCCGATGGCAAGGCCGTCCGAATCAATCCCAAAGCCGTTGAGTCTGCAGAGACGGACTCCGGCCTGCGCAAGGCAATGAAGGAAGTTTCCGACCTCGTCGCCTTGGCCGACCCGGATCTCACCAAGCGGCTGCGGGCGATCCAAGATTCCGCCATCGGCCAAAAACTCGACAAGCTCCCCGCACTCCAGCTTCTTCGAACCACCGAGAAAAATCCCGATGCGATCCGCGCACTGGATGAGTCCATTTCCATCATCCAACTCCGTTCCACAGTTCCTGCGGAGCGAGTCGCGGCTTGTAAAAAGCTCAGTGAGATCCAGTCGCTCTCCGCCTACGACACCGTCAAAGCAATTCTAGCAGAGTCCCAAAAAGCGAATGATAAACCGATGATAGAGGCGGCGGGCGATGCGATGAAGTCCATCGACGGTCACCTATCAAGAATCAATGCAGCAGGCACCGCGTTTCGCGGGATTTCACTTGGCTCGGTTCTGCTAGTGGTCGCCATCGGCCTCGCCATCACCTTCGGCCTGATGGGAGTGATCAATATGGCGCACGGCGAATTCATCGCAGTGGGTGCTTACACCACTTATGTCATTCAGAATATTTTCGCACAGGGTCTCAAGCTTTCACCGTTCGGGTTCTCCATGTCTATTCCCGGCATGAAACTCGGCGAAGGAGGAATGAGTCTATATTTCGCGGCAGCTATACCCGTTAGTTTCTCGGTGGCCGCTCTTGTTGGCATCCTGCTAGAGCGCTCGGTCATTCAGTTTCTCTACAAGCGCCCGCTCGAATCGCTGCTCGCCACCTGGGGTGTATCGCTCGTCATGCAGCAGGTGCTGAAACTCATCTTCGGCCCTAACAACGTCCAAGTTTCCAGCCCGTCATGGCTCTCAGGAAACTGGACTGTCCACGATGTCGTCTTCGGCTGGAACCGGGTGTTCGTCGTGGGCTTCGCCATTCTCATCATTGTCGTCACTTGGCTCGTCCTTAACAAAACCTCGCTCGGCCTGCTCATCCGCGCGGTCATGCAGAACCGCAACATGGCCGCTTGCATGGGTGTGCGCACCGAGCGCGTCAACACCATGACCTTCGCCTTCGGCTGCGGGCTGGCCGGTCTAGCAGGTGCTTTTCTCTCCCAAATCGGCAACGTCGGCCCGTCGATGGGCCAACTCTATATTGTTGATTCATTCATGACTGTGGTCGTCGGTGGTGTTGGCAATATCCTCGGCACCGTCATCAGCGCGCTCGGCATCGGCATGGCAGATCAAACGCTCCAACAGTATCTTGGCAATCCAGTCATCGGAAAAATCTTGGTCCTCGGTGCCATCATTCTTTTCCTCCAATGGCGTCCGGCCGGCCTCTTCGTCACCCGTTCCCGCAGCCTAGATTGAGCGATGAATAAGTCCCCTCTAACCAGCCGACTGCACCTGCCCTTCCTCATCGTCGCTGCGGCATTCCTTGTGGT
>JAYTEI010000173.1:0-3595 GCA_043735445.1 Akkermansiaceae bacterium
GCTTCCCGCCCTATCCGCCACCGGTCATCATGATCTTGCGGGCGTCCTCATGCAGCAGCGCGAATACCCGAGCTGGGGCTATGAGGTGGACAACGGCGCCAGCACCATCTGGGAGCGCTGGGATTCCTACATCAAGGGCAGCGGCGTCCACGAGCCGAGCATGAACTCATTTTCCCACTATGCCTTCGGCGCTGTTTGCGAATGGATGTTCGCCGACCTCGCCGGAATCGACCGCGCCGCGCCTGGATTCGACCGCGTGAAAATCGCGCCGCGCCCGACCGGCACGATCACCCACGCCGCCGCCTCGATGGAGACCCGCCACGGCAAGCTTGCCTGCTCGTGGAAACTCGAAGCCGGGAAATTCCTTGCGGAAATCACCATCCCGCCGAACACCACCGCCGAGGTCACGCTACCCGGAAAGGGCGGAACCTCGACGCTCGGTTCCGGCACCTATCAGCTCACAAGCGATCTCTAGCAGCGGCGCGGGCATCTAGCCCGCTGCCTCATTCATCCCATATCATGATTTTCACAACTTCCCCGAAAAGGCTGCGGGCAGGATGCCCCCGCCACTGGCTTGCCCTGCTTCTCATCCACTCCGCCGCCGCCGGTCCGCTGCGACTGGAGCCCTTCGACGGCCCGTCCGCAAATTTCAAGGAACACGCCGGCACCATCGAGATCCGCGGCGCGCTTTCAATCCGCGCGATTCCCGCCACGCCTCCTACCGCCGCCGACCAGGTGCTGGAACTCGAGTATTTCTGTGCGGGCGGGGTGCCGCCCTTTGCCGCCCTGCCCGGGCCGCCTTTCGAGGCGAAGACCGCGCGCATGTTTCCCGAGATGGGCCACAGCGAGACGTGGACGAGCTACGCCACGCGGCTCACCCAGCCGGGGCTACCGCTGCCCGCCGGCTGGCAGCAACTCCGCTTCGACCTGCCGCTGCCCGCCGACCGCGTGCTGCAGCTCCGCAATGTCCGCCTGCGGCCCGAGACGCCCGGCGAGTTCGATGTCACCACCTCCACACCCGCGGCCTCGGCTCCCGAGAAATCGCTAGAGGAATACTTCGCGCGGAAGTTTCCTGCGACTGTTAGCAAGGTTTCAGTCGGGAAGGATCTCATCCGCATCGAGGGAAACAGCGGCAAACAAAGCGGTCAGATTTTTCTGGCAGACATCCCGCTGGACGTGGTCCTCGACGATGCCCGGAGCTGGGAAACGCTGGTCGCACTGAAGCCGGAGCTGGATGGAAGTTTTGTGATCGACGTTCCCAGAAAGCGCCAGCGCGATGGGCTGGACTACGACCGCCTGGTCTCGCGCTGGCAGCTCGTCCGGAAGACCGCCGCGAGCGTCGAGCCGCTGTCCCACGCCCGCTATGCCGAGTGGGTCGATTGCCGCTCGCCGGGACTTCCGGCAGCCAAGCCGAAGAACAAAAAAGGCCTCGGCGGCTGGAACATGAGCCAACTGCCCAACGAGCTGGCCGATCTCGGAATCTCCGCCGTCACCGTCAACATGATGGTCCACGAGCTCGGTTCGCTCCAACCCGGCGCGGATACCGTGCCGCACGTCTGGCAGGGTAAAACCTATCACATGCGCGAGAAGGCCTTTGCCAATTACGACAAGACATTCCTCGAAGCGAACAACCACGGCGCGATGGTTTCCGTCATCCTGCTCATCGCGAACCCCGCGGAGGGCGGCGGCCCGGATGTGAAGCTGCTAGGTCACCCGGATGCGGTGAAGCAGGGCGTTTTCGCGATGCCCAACATCACCTCCGCGGAGGGGATTTCCTACTACGGCGCGATCCTCGACTTCATGGCCGAGCGCTGGTCGCGGACGGACGGCAAACACGGCCGCGTCCACCACTACATCATCCACAACGAGGTGGACGCCGGCTGGGTCTGGACCAACGCGGGCGACAAACCCGCCATCGTTTATCTCGATCTCTATCAGCGTTCGATGCGGCTCACCGACCTCATCGTCCGCCAGTACGATCCGCACGCGCGCGCGTTCATCACGCTCACCCACCACTGGGCGCACCCCGGCGGCGAGCATTGGTATGGCTCGAAACGCCTCGTCGATCTGCTGGTGAAATTTACGCAGGTCGAGGGCGATTTCCCGTGGGCGATGGCCTATCACCCTTACCCGCAAAATCTGTTCAAGCCACGCGCTTGGGAGGATGAGCAGGCGACTTTCAGCTTCGAGACCGAGAAGATCACCCCAAAGAACCTCGAAGTGCTCGACGCCTACATGAAGCAGCCCGCGCTGCTGTATCACGGGAAAGTCCGCCCCGTGCATCTATCGGAAAACGGCTTTAACTCCGAGGACTACTCGGACAAGGCCATGGAGGATCAGGCAGCCGGGATGGCGATGGCATGGAAAAAAATGGCGGCGCTTTCCTCCATCCAGTCCTGGCAATACCACAACTGGATCGACAACCGCGGTGAAGGCGGACTCAAGATCGGCCTGCGGAAATTTCCCGACGAGAAAGGCGATCCGCTCGGTAAAAAACCGATTTGGCATCTCTATCAGGCACTCGGCACGCCGAAGGAGGATGAAGTCGCGAAGCCGTATTTGAAGACCATCGGCATCAAGTCTTGGGATGAAGCGATCTACAAAGAGACGATTCGTTGAGCGCGGAACTACGGCTTACCGTAAATCTTGAATTCCGCCACCTTGGTGCGGAGTTGGTTTTCCTCCGGCTTGGGAGCCGGGAGGATGGTTAGACGCATGTAGCGGGCATTGGCGGGCTTGGCGTGCGGATAGGATTTTGAAAAAGCTTGGTTCGCGGAGGCGTCCGCATAGCTCCGCCAAGCAAGATTGTCGTCGGAGGATTCGATCTTGTAGCGGTAGGGCACCCGGTCCTTGATGTCCTCCTCGGCCAGGAACCACTCGATCCCGGTGATTTCACGGGGCTTGCCGAGATCGACTGTGATCCACTGGGGCGACGAGCCATTGGGAAACCATTTCACATACCAATCGTCCTTACCTCCATATTGGCCATCCACGGCTTTCGCACTGCTCATGAAGCATTCGACGTTAGTCCCAATGGGATCGGGAACGGAGCAGGTTGTCGGCATTCCAAGCGCGATGTTATGGTCATCCGTTCGTCCTGATGTTTTGGCGATGTTCCAATAGCCGGTAAAAAACTGTTTCGCGCCCACCAGGAAATAGGGGATAAACTTCAGTTCCCTTTCCTTGTCGTCGCGGGCGGTGAAATGCAGGGGTTGATCCTGGACCGGCTTGAACCATCCATCGAGCTGGTGGATCCAGCTTGCCGGTTGATCGGGATCACCGACCAACTCATCCAACCATGGCCGGGAATCCTTGCCGACCATGACCAGCGGACCGTAGAGGAATGCGAGTTGGCTGGGCTTGTCAGGCATCGGGTAAGTCGAAAACGACATGGGCATGCCGCAGTCGATGCGGTCGCCCGATTGCCAGGTGCGCTTGATCATTGCATAACTGCCGGGTTTGGCGTCAGTGGTCCACGTCTTGCCGTTGACGGCAACCGTGAAGCCGCGGGCACACCAAGCCGGCACGCGGATTCCGATGTCCAAGGTGACGGGCAGCTTCGTTTTCACCGTGATGGTGGTGGTGGACTCGAAGG
>JAYTEI010000174.1:0-7887 GCA_043735445.1 Akkermansiaceae bacterium
GTCGATGCCGACAACGGCCAGAAAGTGCCGCTCGCCCTTCTATCCGACGTGCTCGACGGCAAAGGCCCTAACATCATCAACCGGGAAAACGTCCAGCGCCGCATCGTCGTGCAGGCCAACGTCAGCGGGCGCGATCTCGGCTCGGTCGTGAAGGAAATCCAAGACAAGATCAACGGCCAAGTCCACCTGCCGACCGGCTTCTTCATCAGCTACGAAGGCCAGTTCCAGAGCCAGCAGGAAGCCACCCGGCTGATCGGCATCCTCTCCCTCGCGACCTTAGTGACCATGTTCCTCGTCCTCTATTCGCACTTCCGTTCCACCATGATTGTCGCGCAGATCCTGCTCAATATCCCGCTCGCCTTCATCGGCGGCTTATTCCTCACCTGGCTGCTCGTCGGCAAGGTTTCCATCGCCACGCTGGTCGGTCTCATCACCCTCGCCGGCATCGCCTCGCGCAATACCATCATGATGATCTCCCACTACATCCACCTGATGGAGCATGAGGGCGAGAAGTTCGACGAAAAGATGATCGTCCGTGGCTCGCTCGAGCGGCTGGTCCCGGTCACCATGACCGCCGCTGTCGCCGGACTCGCGCTCATTCCGCTCGTCATGTCTGCGGGAGAACCGGGCAAGGAAATCCTTTACCCCGTCGCCGTCGTCATCCTCGGCGGGCTGGTGAGTTCCACTCTGCTGGACATGGCAGTGACGCCCGCCGTGTTCTTCAAATTCGGGCGCAAAGCCGCCGAAGCTTACGTCGCACGCGACAAAATCGACCCTCTCGACGAGATGGAAGCAGACCCTTCCACCTCATCTGCCGAACCAAGGATCACCCCCGCACGCCCATGATCCTGATGCACCAATTTCTTCGTTACCATCCGCACCACGTTCCCGCCGGGTGGCGGATTCCCGTGTCGCGGTGGCTTCGACGACTAACAAAAATAACCAACACTAATCCAATGAAACTCAAGAAACTACTGACCGTGGGACTATGCTCCGCTTTCGCCCTTATGACCCTCGGCACGACTCCCGCACGGGCTGCAGAAGAAAAAGAAGGCAAAGAGGAAGCGACGAAGATTCCCGATACCGTCGAAGGGATCTTCAAAGCGATCCACGAACATCACATGGCATTGGCTGAAATCGTGAAAGGCAAAAAGCTGGCCGCTGTGCATGTACAAGCCTTTGCAATCCGCGACCTCGCCAACGCGCTCCCGGCCAAGGTAACCGCTGACAAGAAGAAAGCCGTAGAAGGTACCACCAAGAACATCACCAAGCTTGCCGGAGATCTCGATGAATCCGGAGACGCCAGCGACCAAGCCAAGACCGAAGCCAACCTCAAGAAAATGGACGGCTTGATCAAGGTGCTCGAAATGCAAGCTGGCCAAATGGCGATGCCGATACCTGAAAAAAAGTGATTCCAATGCGAAGGCGAGGGCTGGTGGCCAGCGGTCACCAGACCTTTCACTTCGTTCGCAAATAAACTAACAAACACAATCCTGTCTCATCAAAAATACCTAAGCTGCATCGAAGCGTGCCACGATTGCGCTTCCGCCTGTGAACATTGCGCCGAGGCCACTTCGGAAAGATCTAGCCCAATGAATTCGGGCACAAAACAACAAACACCAAACCAAAGAAACCAACACAAACCATGAAAACGATACTCCTCACCGCCCTCCTTGGACTCACCCTCGGCATCACCGGCGCTGGTGCTGCGGAACCCAAGGAAACTAAAGAAATCAAGTCCAAGCCCTATCCGCTGACCACCTGTGTCGTCTCCGATGAGAAACTCGGCGAAATGGGCGATCCCTATACCTTCGATCACAGTGGCCAGCAGGTGAAACTCTGCTGCAAGAAGTGCCTTAAGAAATTCGATGCTGAACCGGAAAAATACCTGAAGAAGATTAACGATGCCGCAGCCAAGCCGAAGGATGCGGACAAGAAGGAAGTCAAATAAATTATCGAGTGACTCCCGCCGTGTTAGTAATCACGGCGCGGAGTCACCCACAGTGTTGGTTTCCCTCCGAGCGGACCGGCCAATATGGATTTAAAGTCGCTCCCACGGAGAAACTAGACACACTCACTTTATCCCGGAGCTGATCCGCACCCTGCAATGCTCAGGTTGCACTTCGCCCGATTCCGCAGCGGCTAGATTCACCCGTTTACTCATGACTCATTAGAAATCAGTCAAAAGTCTCCTGCGGCACGCATTCTGCGAAAGGGCAACGAGTCGCAGCCGATGGATGTTGGTCGCCGACTCACCACTAACATTAACTCATACGACCATGAAATTCCTGCCATACTCTATCCTCGCGCTATCCACCATGTTTCTATTCAGTTGCAACGAGCGCAAACAAGCGGTCGAAAACCGCAAGGACGCCACCGAAGACGCACTCGAAAGAGAAAAAGACTCGCTGAAACCGGCAGCGAAAGATGCAGCAAAGCAGGTGGATGCCAATGCCGATGTGCAAAAGGCTAACATCAAAGCCCAAATGAAAGCTTCTGAAGCGCAAATCGAGGCCGACAAAAAGAAAGTCGAAGCCGCCGCCGATGCGGCGAAGGCAAAAATTGATGCTGAAGAAAAGAGATAACCTAATCTCACCACCATCATATTCTTCTAAATCCCGTTCATGACCTAGAATCACTCAGGTTCTCGGATTAACCATTCATCAACCCCCATCAAACTAATCCAAATGAACTCAATTGTCTATATCATCGGTGCCGTCGTGATCATCGTCGTCGTCTTAAAACTCCTCGGGTTGTTCTAACTACCACAGGAAGTGAGCGTGGTCCATTCTCTCTGCTCAAAGAGTTTTAACAACTCGCGCCGCCCGCCCCACTCCGCGTGGGGCGGGCTTCTTCATATCATCACATGGTGAGTTACGGGTTGCTAGATTGTAGATCATCCTTGCAATTGGTATTTCCCCCGCCGCAGTTGCCTGCTACTTCATTGGTATCAGCCCATGTCCGCATTACCCGAAGACTCCAAATTCCTCCGCCACCTCGTAGAGTTCGAGGCACATCATCGAGTGACGGTGGCGTTAGTGGTCGCAGCACTGGCATTTGGCATCGTATCCCGCTGGCTAAAATTGGAAGTGAGTCTGATTGTGGCGTGGGATGTATTCGCCCTTTGCTCGCTCGTTCTTGCGTGGGCAGGAATCTTTTTCACCGATGCTAAAACGCGGGTGGAGGAAGCGCGATTGCAGGACTCCAGCCGCACCGTGATTGGTGGATGCCTCGTAACGGCGGCGATTGCCGGACTCTTCGGTGCCGCGTGGTTGCTAAGGACAGCTAAAAATGCAGCGGGAAACGAAGCCATTTACCATGCCACGCTGGCAGTTCTAACCGTCGTCGTTTCCTGGCTGCTGGTGCATACCGTCATGTCACTGCACTATGCACATCTTTTCTATCAGGGTGCCGGCAGATCACATCCAAAGTCGCCAGGGTGCGGGTTGAATTTTCCTAACGCACCACAACCCGACTTCCTCGACTTTGCCTACTTCTCCTTCGTCATCGGCATGACCTGCCAGACCGCCGATGTCGAGATCACCTCGCGACACGTCCGGCGGACCGCCCTGCTGCATGGCTTACTCGCATTCGCTTTCAATGCGGTGATCGTCGCATTGAGCCTGAATTTAGCCTCATCGCTTCTGTGAATGGCAGATAATGGATCTGTTACTCTCATTTTCATCGGCGACTTCCTTCACGGTGATCGACTTGCACTCCGTGCAGACCACGGCGTAATGATCACCTCGCTTGAGGCCTTGGATTTCGATAGGATTATTTCCTAGATAACTAAGCTCGACCTGGGCCTGAGATCATTTGAAGATTCACAAAGAAATCGACGATTGTCCCGAGTTTCTCAGCTAACATTCTATCTATCGATGTCTGATTCCTCAAAAACCAACCACCACACGTTGCAGGCTCTAACTGCATCACAGGTGTATCGCGACTACGAGCAGGCATTCACGGAAGGGACTGGTCTTCCATTGCGGCTTCAAGCACCCTCGCTGTGCGATGTGGTGCATTATGTAAAAAAGCAGGAGAATCCTTTCTGTGCGCTTATGTCTAAATCCGACGTGAGCTGTGCGCAGTGTTATGCATTGCAGTGCAAGGTGGAGGAGGAAGCCCAATACCAACCCAAAACTCTCAAATGCTTTGCGGGAATGTGCGAGACCGCAGTGCCGGTTCGCGTCGGAGAGAACTTGATTGCATTCCTGCACACCGGACAGGTGTTATTACAACAGCCCGACAAAGTGCGCTTCAAGCAGATCGCCGCGACGCTTCTTAAATGGGGTGCGCAGGTGGATCTGAAAAAACTTGAGGAACACTATTTCAACACACGCGTCCTCACCCCGCTGCAATACGATTCGCTGATTCGGCTGCTAGCAATTTTCGCCCACCACCTTGCCGAGTGCGGAAATGCGCTTGCGCTGCACGGCACTAGCAGCGAGTCCCCTGCCATTGATCGGGCGCGAAGTTTTATCCGCGATCATTCCGATGACGAACTCTCACTGGCGGCCGTGGCAAAGACCGTCAACATGAGTGCCACCTATTTCAGCGGGAAATTCAAAGAAGTGACCGGGATTAACTTTGTCGATTTTGTGGCGCGAACGCGCATTGAAAAAGCCCTACTTTTCTTTCTGGATCCAACCCGGCGGGTGAGCGAAGTGGCGTTCGAAGTGGGCTTCCAGTCGCTGTCGCAGTTCAACCGAACCTTTAAAAAAGTCGTGGGTAAATCGCCGAGTGCTTATCGTACTAAGCTACCTTTGGCGGACTCCTAATCGATTGAGTTAGGAGCTGAACTACTGGGTCGAAGAAACGCGCAATATTTGCGTGCGGATGCATAGCCATTGTGCGAGATACCCGCGAAAGTTCGGTTTGCGAAACACCGATGTCCAGAAGACATCAGGCCTCCCACCTGAACCCATGAAACTTCTATCAGTCAAACTGAGTACCGCGAGCGGTTGCATTTTTTCCGGGAACGCGTCGTCCCTCGACGTTCGAACCGAGGATGGCAGCATTCACGTCAACTCCAATGAAGAAAGTTTCCTGAACATGCTGCACGCCACCGAGGTCACAGTCCAGACCCCGGATGGTCCCCAGGTCTTCGCACTCGATAATGCCGTCGCGGGGCTGAAGGGTCACAACTTCACCGTGCTTGCGGAACGAATCCACTTGATAGAGCCGAAAGCTGGGGAAGCCAAAGCTATCTGACTTTGTGGCGTGCCGGTCTAACTCAGATAAGGCGCTCCAAACGGGAATTGGCCCCAAACTGAAGAAATGCACGGTATTTCATTCGAGATGCGAAGCGAAGTGCCGGAATAGGCTCTATGGTGGCTTTCAGTTAGTGGGAATCTCGATGCCCGCTAGAATTCTATCACCTCGAACATTAACCACAAACCACACGTATCATGAAAACAAAAATTAAGCAGATCCTAGGCACTCTTGGGCTAGTCATCACCACACTGATTTTCTCCGGTTGCGGTAATAACACAACTTCGGACGGATCCCACAATATGGGAAATCCAAGAAGCTATCGGCCGATGCCCAACAGTGAAATGCCTAACGCGGCCGACCGCCATTGATCATGCCGCTCCTCACCCTTTTGCATGCCTAACACGGGTATGCCGGGACCCCGAGGTGGATTGGTTTCTCTCCGCTGCGGCCGTGAACGCCCTATGAAATACGCTGTCATTCAGAGTTTATGCCTACCTGGATTCACGGCCCGGATGCAGCGTCAAAACCGTGGGATGATCTTGTGTGCCTCACATCCGATCAAAACTCCAAAACAATAACCACGACCATTAAAATCACGATCAAATCCACACTGACCTTGCTGGGTTTTCTGCTCGCCGCTCTTGCCTTCGCCAGTTGCGCGGACACTGCGGGTTCGGGAACCCACAACATGGGCAATCCCAAGAACTAAACCCCGATGTCAGACACGCAGATGTCAGGTCGATGAGATTGTTTGGCCGGAGAGCAGGTTCCGCCGGGTGCAAAGCCGCCGGAGCCTGTTTGGCTAAATTCCATCGAACCACAACCGCCTTCGGAAATTGGAATGGCTGCATCCGCCTTTATCGTCCGAGCGGGTCATCGCGTCTCCTTCCGTTGACCCGCCCCAAGCGGCTCACGTCGCTGCAGGCACCATGCCTACCGACGCTCCCGCAGGTGATCCCGCACTCACCCAACAGCTTGCCGAACTGCAAGCGAAGGTCACCCAACTGCAAGCCTCGCTTGCGAAAAGTGCCCCGCCCACGACGGCTGCTCCCATGTCCGGAATGCCCGCAGCAACTCCGCCCGCAGTTCTCCCAGTGGCGATGGGGATGGGAAAAATGAAACCCGGCGGCAGGCATGGGATGAAAGCAGGTGCCGCACCGGCTCCACCCATGGCAGGCATGGAAATGATGGGCATGAGTCCGATGGGCGGAGGCTCTCCCGCCGCCATTAGCCAATCCGCCTTGCCTGGTTTCCTGGGCGCATCGCATCTCTATCACATCGGTGCGACAGGCTTCTTCCTCGATCACCCGCAACACATCGCTCTCACGCTTGAGCAACAAGCCGGGCTCAACTAGGCTAGGCAACAGGCCGCATTTGCGAAGAGCACTGCGGATCGCGCTGCCACTCAAGCAGAGCATGAGCTTTGGATGCTAACCGCCGCCGATCAGCCGGATGCGGCTCAAATCGAAGCGAAAATCCGTGCGCTCGAAAAACTGCGCGGCGACGAGCGTCTTGCCTTCATCCGGGCGGTGGGTGAAGCAACTAAGCTGCTCACGAATGAACAGCGGCAAAGTCTCACCGGCTTCACGCCGCCCGCACCTGCCGCCCCCATGCCAGCCCCTGCTGCCGCTCCTATGGCAGCTCCAGGCGCGGCGATGCCGCCCGGTGGAATGCCGGACATGTAAGGAAATATTCTCTCAACGCAATCAATCCCAATAGGAGTTCATCGGCCAACTTTTCATATCGTCTTTCCACCATTGCGGTTGCCGCGATGCAACACGGTTTCCGCCTCAATTAGCAACCAACGAAAGGCAGAGAGAGAGTGGACAATGAGCAGACCAATCAATGACAGCTAGCGATCAGCACCCCGTCAATGCATGGAATGTCCCAGCACCTTCAGTTCGGAGGGAAGCGGATGACCGGTGGTGCGCCAGCGTGCCGACACTGAATTCATCTGGGTCGTCGCTGGCCAGCAATGCTGGGAACTCAGAACCAAGAAATCATGCCGCCGCGAGTCCGATTGCCGCGCAAACCAATCCCTGACGGGCAACCAACGCTCTCGTGAGCATGAACATGAAATCCATCGAAGGAACGATCATCGTCGCCGTGAGATGGCTGAAGCTCGGTGTCGAAATATTCGGTGCCGGACTCGTCACATTGGGCGTATGCATGGCAATTTCGCAAATGATCGGCAACCTTGTGACGCGAAAACCGCCCGACTTCACCGCGACCCGACTGATCCTCGCACGGCATCTCGCGCTGGCTTTGGAGTTCGAACTCGGGGCGGACATTCTCGCCACGGCGATCTCGCCGAGCTGGGATCAGATTGGCAAACTGGGCGCGGTCGCCGTGATCCGCACGGGGCTGAATTATTTCCTCTCGATGAAAATAACGCGGGAGCGAAACAGTGAAAAAGCAAACCCGTGTTAGTTTCTGGATTGGATCAGTTTCGTGCAAATCTCCAAAGAATTGCACAGTCTTTCCCGAGAAACGCGGAGCAAAGACTTGGCCGGAAACCTATAGTAATATTCAGAATGGCTTGGGTCGGGCATTCCGCCATTCCGCCATTCCGCCAAATTAAAAAGCATCCCAACAATTGAAAGAACAACTACCATGAAAACATTGAAACCCGCGTTTATCGCACTGGCTCTTGCCACCTCCACCTTATCCATG
>JAYTEI010000175.1:0-7887 GCA_043735445.1 Akkermansiaceae bacterium
GCGGTCGGGGGCGGAAGCTCGCCGGTGGAATCTGGAGGCAGGACGGACCCTCGCCACGCTTTCGCTATGGACGAGGCTGAGCGAGAAATCGCGCAGGGCAAGCGTGTCGCCGCGCCAAACCCGCGCTGGTTTGATTTTGCAAACAGGCTGCGGCACGCGGTTATACTGCCGCGCATCAAGATTTGTGAAAACGTAGCTGGAGCGTCTCGCTCCAGACCGTTGTCCGGGCGTCCCCGCCCAATCCTGTCATCTTGAGAATTTTCAACCGCAGATGAACAGGATGGACGTAGATTAAAGACACAGATAGAGACTGAGTTTCCGCTCTGTTTATCTGCGTTCATCCTGTTTACCTGTGGTTGAATTTTCTTATTTTCGGTAGTTAAAATGAAAGGATTGGGCGTCCCCGCCCGGATAAGAGATGCGAGAGCCGGGACGCCTCTCGCAACGGTGTGGCGCGAGACGCGCCAGCCACTTTCATGCCCGAGCATTTCCACAATTCCTTATGCGCGGCAGTATATGAGGTCGTGGGAGGCGCATCTCTTCCAGCCATTTCCGGGTTGACCGCAGGTCAAGCCTCCTGATTGCCCCGTGGGTCGGTGGCGAAATTTGGGTTGTGAGTTTGGTAGGAATTCGGCACCGAAGTTGCTAAACCGGCCTCGCCCCATATGTCTATCCACGTCGCATTGCATCACCGGACCAGTTATAAATACGAACGCCCGGTCGCCCACGGTGCGCATGTGGTGAGGCTGAGGCCGGCCCCGCACTGCCGCTCTAACGTCCTCGCCTACAGCCTGAAAGTCGGGCCGATGGCGCATTTCACCAACTGGCAGCAAGACCCACAGGCGAATTATCTGGCGCGGCTGATGATTCCCGAGCCGACTGACCGGCTCGACATCGAGGTGGATCTGGTGGTGGAAATGTCAGTGCAGAATCCCTTCGATTTCTTCCTAGAACCGCAGGCGGAGGAGTTCCCGTTTGCGTATGATCCAGAGATGGCCCACGAGCTGGGGCCGTTTCTGGCGGTGGAAAAGCCGGACAAGCGGATGGCGGCATTGATCGACCTTTTTAAAGATGAGACCGGCCGGACCATCGACGTGCTGGTGAAAATGAACTCTCACTTGCAGCACGCGATCGACTACAAGATCCGGATGGAGCCGGGGGTGCAGACGCCGGAGGAGACCTTAGAAATGGCCTCGGGTTCGTGCCGGGACTCGGCTTGGTTGTTAGTGATGTTGCTGCGCCACCTCGGGTTGGCCAGCCGCTTCGTCTCGGGTTATTTGATCCAGTTGAAGCCGGATGTGAAATCGTTAGACGGACCTGTCGGTTCGGAAATCGACTTCACGGACCTTCATGCGTGGACCGAAGTTTACCTCCCGGGGGCGGGCTGGATCGGCTTCGATCCCACGTCTGGGCTGCTTGCGGGTGAGGGGCATTTGCCGCTGGCCTGCTCGCCGGACCCCTCCAGCGCGGCTCCGGTCACCGGCGGCGTGGAGGCGTGTGAATCCACGATGGAGCACGAAATGACGGTGACTCGGATTTACCAATCGCCGCGCACCACGCTGCCTTACCGCGACGAGCAGTGGGCGGAAATTTTAAAAACCGGGCGCAAGATCGACGAGGATCTGGAGGCGATGGACGTCCGTCTAACCATGGGCGGCGAGCCGACGTTCATCTCGATGGATGACTTCGACGGCGACGAGTGGAACAACGCGGCGGACGGCCCGACCAAGCGCAAGCTTTCCGGCCAACTGATCAAGCGGCTGCGGGCTAAGTTTGCGCCTGGCGGGTTGTTATTTTATGGCCAAGGGAAATGGTATCCCGGCGAGGTTCTACCACGGTGGTCGCTCGGCTGTTATTGGCGCAAGGACGGCCACCCGATCTGGGAGGATGACTCGCTGATCGCGGACGAATCTCACGATTACAACTACGACGCGAGCCACGCCGAGCGCTTCGGCAATGCTCTAACGGCGGCGCTCGGCGCGGACCCCAAGTGGCTGATGCCGGCCTACGAAGACGTCCTCTACTACATGTGGCGGGAAAAACGGCTGCCGGAAAATGTGGACCCGCTGAAGTCGAATTTGAAGAGCAAGCTCGAGCGGGACCGGCTGACCCGCTTGTTTTCCCAAGGCATCGACGAAGTCGTGGGCTACGCGCTGCCGCTCGAACGGCGGCTCACTTCGCATGGCCTCCGCTGGACCAGCGGGCCGTGGTTTTTGCGAGATGAGCGGCTCTATCTGTTACCTGGTGACTCGCCGATGGGCTATCGGCTGCCCTTGGATTCACTGCCATTTGTTTCAAAAGAAGACTACCCGTGGCACGTCCCGCCGGACCCCACGCGGGACATTCCTAAATTCCTGCAAGCGCCCGGCAGTGTGCTGGCGATGCAGCGGCGGGAGTTAGAAGAAACCACTTCCCGGCTCGACCTCGGCGGTGGGGGCTTGCCGGAAGAGCGGCCTTGGGAGCGCAAACCCAAGGACCAGGAATCCGCAGGCTGGATCACTCGCAGTGCGCTGTGCATCGAGCCGCGCGCTGGCATTCTCCACATTTTCCTGCCACCTGTGGATGAGACCGAGGACTTCCTCGATCTGGTGGCGACCATCGAGCAGACCGCCGTTTCCCTCAACATGTCGGTGCTCATCGAAGGCACGCCGCCCGCATTCGACGCGCGGCTCAGTGTGGTGAAAGTGACCCCAGACCCCGGCGTGATCGAGGTGAACCTGCATCCCGCCGCGTCGTGGGATGAGCTGGTTAGAAATACTTCGGTGCTCTACGAGGAAGCGCATCTGTGCCGGTTAGCGACTGAGAAATTCATGATCGACGGACGCCATTGCGGCACCGGCGGTGGCAATCACATCATCATCGGCGGCGCGACTCCATCGGACAGCCCGCTGCTGCGGCGGCCCGATTTGCTGCGGAGTATGATCACTTTTTGGAATCATCACCCGTCGCTGAGCTATCTATTTTCCGGCCTATTCGTCGGCCCTACCTCGCAGGCACCGCGGATCGACGAGGCGCGCAATGACTCAATCCACGAGCTGGAGGTCGCATTCAAAACCCTCGAAGGCGACGGCAAATCCCTGCCGTGGAATGTGGACCGTGCGTTCCGGAATCTACTGATCGACCCGACTGGCAACACCCACCGCGCCGAGTTCTGCATCGACAAGCTCTACAGCCCGGACAGCGCCACCGGTCGCCTCGGGCTGCTAGAAATGCGCAATTTCGAAATGCCGCCGCACTATCAGATGAGCCTCGCCCAGCACCTCGTGCTGCGGGCGCTGGTCGCGCGCTTTTGGCGTGAGCCCTACGCCAAGCCGCTGGTCCGCTGGGACAGTGAAATCCACGACCGCTGGATGCTGCCGCATTTCGTGTGGCTGGATTTCTGCGATGTGTTAGCCGACCTGCGCGAGCAGGGATACTGGATCGAAGAAGACTGGTTCGCGCCGCACTTGGAGTTCCGTTTCCCACGGATCGGCGAGTTCACGCAGCGCGGAGTGGCGGTGGAAATGCGCCACGCCATCGAGCCATGGCACGTCCTCGGCGAGGAGGGCGGCGCGGGTGCGGCGGTGCGCTATGTGGACAGCTCGGTGGAGCGGATGCAGCTCCTCGTCCGCGGTCTAACGGGCGAGCGGCATTCCATCACTTGCAACGGCGTGCGCGTGCCGCTGCACTCCACCGGCACCCAAGGCGAGTTCGTCGCGGGCGTCCGCTACCGGGCATGGCAACCGCCTAACTGCCTGCACCCCACCATCCCAGTTCACACGCCGTTAGTCTTCGACCTGCTAGACTCATGGAACGAGCGCTCGATGGGCGGCTGCACCTATCATGCCGCCCACCCCGGCGGATTGTGTCATGAAAGTTTCCCGGTAAATTCGTATGAAGCGGAGTCGCGGCGGCTCTCCCGCTTCTTCCAGCATGGTCATACGGGCGGGAAAATGCAGGCCCGCGATGCGCCTGTTAGCCCGGATTTCCCCTTCACGCTGGACTTGCGGATGATCCCATAGAGCCTGTGTCGGTCGCCCGTTGAGTCATGGCCGAGAGTTCCCGCACCCATCCTGCATCGTCGCCGCAGCCCCACGCTGGGCCGGCGGCTCCGACGTGGGATGAAATGATGGATGGCCGCGGCCAAGTCCGCCCGCATTGGCAGAATCTCAGCGTGAAAATCCAGCGTTGGAGTGCTGACGAGCGTCACTCCATCGCCGCCGCCGCAGCGCGGATGATCGCGGACCTTGGCACCACTTTTAATGTTTACAGCGATGCCGGTGCCGTCGGCCAACCCTACGAACTCGATCCCATCCCGTTGTTAGTTTCGGCCAGCGACTGGGCAAATGTTTCCGCCGGGTTGGCGCAGCGGCTTCGGCTGATCGACACGGTCCTCGCCGACATTTACGGCCCGCAGCAACTGCTGCGCGAAGGCTTGATTCCGCCGGAACTGGTGCATTCCAGCCCGGCGTTTCTCGAATACGCCCGCGGCGTCCAGCCGGTCGGCGGTCGCCACGTCATCACCACTGGCTGCGACCTAGTGCGTGGCTCTAACGGCCAGTGGTCAGTGCTCCGCGATCATACCGGCGCACCGGGTGGGCTGGGCCAAGTTTTGGAAAACCGCAATGTCACTTCCAGCCTTTTGCCGGACCCATTCGAAGCGTTGCGGATCGCCCGCCTCGGCCCATTTTTCGACTTGGAGCGCAGCACTCTGCAAGCGCTGCTGCCGGTCCGTGGAGAAATGCCGAACGTGGTTTTTCTAACGCCCGGCTTCCGCCATCCGTCGTACTTCGAGCACGCCTACAAGGCGCGGTTGTTAGGATTTCCGCTAGTCGAACCCGCCGATCTCACCGTCCGCGAACGCCGCTTATTTTTAAAAACCCTCGGCGGCTTGCGGCGCATCGACGGCGTGGCTTGCCGCGTCGAGGACGACGGCCTAGACCCGCTCGAACACTGGCTGCGCGGCGGCGGTGGCGTGCCCGGATTGGTCGAAGCGTGGCGGACTGGCAACGTCGCTTTAGCGAACGCCCCCGGTGCTGAATTCGCCGGGACGCCTGCGCTGATGCCCTTCCTGCCGGGGATTTGTCGCCAGTGGTTCAAGGAGGAAATCAAGCTGCCCTTCGTGGAAACTTGGTGGCTCAGCCAGCCCGAGGTGCGCCGCCGCGTGCTCGATCAATTTCACCGCTACGTGCTGTTATCTGCCTTTGGTCGCGACCCGCTGTTGCCGCTCCGCTGCACGACGCTTTCGCCCTCGGCGCGCAAACAGTGGATCGCCACGATCGAGGAGCGCCCGTATGATTTTGTCGCCCAGTTAGATCTTACGCCGAGTGAGGCACCAGCGCTAGAAACGCGCGGCATCCGCCAACGGCCGGTTATTTGGCGGGCGTTCGCCCTGAATGCCACCGGTGGGCCAGTGGTCCTCCCCGGCGGTTTGGCGAAGGTCGGGAAAACCGGCCAAGCACCGCAAATGTGGCCGGCTCATGCAGGCTTCACCAAAGACGTTTGGATCCCGGATACGGCCGCAGATTTCACCACTCAGACCGAGGTGAAAAGCCCGCGGCCTTTGAAAGACCGGCATCCGTCGGCCCTTGAAGTCCCAAGCCGGATCGCAGAACAATTGTTCTGGGTCGGTCGCTACGCCGAGCGGATCGAGCTGGCCACCCGGCTGCTGCGCGTCACCTTGCGCAACCTCAGCGGCGAGTCCGGCCGCCTCCAGCAGGAGCAACTCGGAGCCTGCCTCACCCTCATCCGCGGCAGTAATTTGCTGCCCAAGGACGTCATCATCCATCCGGCGCAAACCCTCAAAACGCTGGCCGGGCTGATCCACGACCCGACCGCGCGCGGTGGCCTCCCCGGCCTGACTCGCTCCTTGCTCCTCAATGCCGCCGCCGCCCGCGACCGTCTATCAGACGACACTTGGCGCTTTTTCAACCGGCTCGAAGGCATCGTCCACGTCGCACCCGGCGTGCCCAGCGCGTCCGAGCTTCTCCGCACGCTCGATACGCTCGTCCTCCACCTCGCCGCATTCGCCGGGATGCAGGCGGAAAATATGACCCGCGGCCAAGGTTGGCGCTTCCTCGAAGTGGGCCGCCGCATCGAGCGCGCCTTGAGCGGCCTCAAACTACTCCGCACCGCCGCCGGGCAAGCCAATGGCGAATCCCCGCTGCTCGATCCGCTGCTAGAAACTTGCGACAGCGTGATGACCTACCGCCGTCGCCATTTTTCCCGCCCTCGCCTCGACGCGGTGATCGAGCTGATCTTTTTCGATGCCACCAACCCGCGCTCCGTCGCCTATCAGATCGGCATTCTCAACCGGGAAATCCCCCTCATTCCCGGCGATCCTGAGTCCGGCTTGCTGCCGAGAATCCGCGAACACTTGCACGAGATTGACCAACGTCTCACCGCCACCTCAGCGCCTTATGCGGAGGAGTTTGACCGCTGCTTCCTCTCGCTTGAGGACTTCGCCGACATGCTCACCCAGCACTACTTCAGTCACTCCGTTAGGCGCGTTTACTGATATGAAATACCGCCTCGTCCATCGCACGAAATACACCTATGAGGGCGCCGTCACTGTCTCGCATCACCTTGCCCGGTTGGCCCCGCGCACCTTGCCGGGGCAGAGCTGCCCATGGCATGAGTTAGAGATCGAGCCGCAGCCCGTCGGCAGTGGCATCCATCTCGATTCGTTTGGAAATGCCACCGCCTATTTTGAAATCGAGGGCAAACATGAGACCCTCGAAGTCACCGCCCGCAGCTTGGTGGAAGTCCTGCTTCCTGCCTACCGCGACCCCAGCACCACGCCGCCGTGGGAAGCGGTCCGCGCAGCCTGCCAAGTCGGGAAACTCACCCCCGGCTCCGAGGCCGGAGCCTTCCGCTTCGCCTCGCCGATGGTTCCGCTGGGCAAGGAATTTTCCGACTACGCCAGCGTTGAATTCCCCCCCGGGCGCCCGATTCTCGAAGCGGTCCTCGGTCTAACCAGTCGGATTTTTAAGGACTTCCAATTCGATCCAAAAGCAACTGAGGTCACCACCCACGTCTCGGAAGTTTTGAAAAAACGCGCCGGGGTTTGCCAAGATTTCGCCCACCTCATGTTGGCCTGTCTGCGCTCGCTCGGCCTGCCCGCGCGCTACGTCAGCGGCTACCTCGAAACCATCGCACCACCCGGCAAAATCCGTCTAACCGGGGCCGATGCCTCGCACGCTTGGGTCTCCGTCTTCTGCGGCGAATCCTCCGGCTGGATCGACACCGATCCCACCAACAATTTGCTCCCCGGCGACCGCCACATCACCGTCGCTTGGGGCCGTGACTTCTCCGACGTCAGCCCGCTGCGCGGCGTCACCCTCGGCGCCGGCGGCCAAAAGCTCGACGTCGCCGTGGACGTCACCCGCGAGCTGGATGGGTGAGGTACACGTTACTGTCGAAGCCCCCGGCACCCAGCTTTCGCGTGTCATTCGCCTAGCCAATCCCTAAACTCATTTGATACTATCACGGCGTGCGACCGCCCTTCGAAATCACCCCTCTCGCCGCCGATCTGCTCTCGAAAATCGAACGTCTGCTAGGCCGTCACGAGGGAGCCCGGATCGCGCCACCCAGCCCGATGCTCCGCCGCTCCCACCGAGTCCGCACCATCCACGCCAGCCTCGCCATTGAGGGCAATACCCTCACCGAAGACCAAATCACCGCCGTGCTGGAGGGCAAACGAATCATCGCCCCGGCGCGCGATCTCCTCGAAGTCCGCAACGCCATCGCCTGCTATGACAAGCTAACTGACTGGAATCCCACGTCATCCAAACACTTGCTCGCCGCCCATCGGCTGATGATGACTGGCCTCGTTGATCGACCCGGCGTCTGGCGAAACCGCAGTGTCGGCATCGCAAAGGGAAACGTCGTTTCCCACATCGCCCCCCC
>JAYTEI010000176.1:0-17221 GCA_043735445.1 Akkermansiaceae bacterium
GCCGATCATGCGCTCGTGGGCTTGTTTGATGGCGGTGGGGAGCTGGTCTAACACGCCTTCCATGCGGTCGATGATTTGCTGGGCTTGGGCTTCGCTGAGTGCAGTTTCAGCACGGCGGGTCTTGAGCGCGACTACGGGACAGGCCTGATATCACTGGCCTTTTATCACTGGGTTTGGGGATGTCGTGCTTGTTTTTCGGGCGGGTTCGGGGCGTTTGCGGCGGGTGATGGCGGACCGGCTGACTTTGAAAAGGCAGCCGGTGGGAGGGATTCCGCCGCCACCGACTGCTTGAATTTCAGTCCAGGAAGGCGCGGCCGGCGGGGAGGAGGAACTCGCGTCTGATGGGCAGGCTGGCGTCGTTCCAGTTCTTCTAGGTCGATTGCGGAAGGTTGGAATTTGATATTTCCAGACTCGCAGAGTGCCCATTCGAGAAGATTGTCCAAGAGCTTGAGAGTCATTGTGCAGCTCTCACCAATCTCCTCGGCCATTTTCTTGCTGTCTTGCAGATCGGGGCGGTCTAGCCGATCTACCAACATTTTGGCATAGCCGGTCATCACGTAAAAGGGTCCTCTGAGATCGTGGGCAATGATGTAGAAAAACCGATCCTTGGTGGCATTGGTGGCTAACAATTTAGCGGTATGACTCTGTAAGCGCCGGAATGCGAGGCGCAACTCGAGATGGGTCATCACCTGCTTGGCGAGAATCTGCAAAGTCCTGCGTTGGGCCATGTCGAATTTTCGCGGGATGCGATCAATGACGCAAAGCGTCCCGAGGGCGTGGCCTCCCGGGGTAATCAGCGGCGCACCTGCGTAGAACCGGATATTTGAATCACTGACGGTCGGGATCGATGAGGCTAATTAGTGAAATAGGTGTCCCCCAGAGGGTACAACCAAGCTCGGTGATTTCGTCATAGGCGCTCTCGAATTCCGTGTCCAAAACGTCGTAGTTTAAGAGTGCTGCGACGCGTTCATTTTCGTTGAGGGAAAGTGGGGCAATTTTCATGAGTGGGTGGCGACTTGATAGGTGGGGCGGTTTCGACTTCGCTGAAACGCCAACTTACCGGCTGTGTCAGAATGACGGCGAAAAGAGTGGGCGGGTAAAGGCGGAAGGTCGGTTGCTCGCCCGGTCGCGGATTTGTCGGCGAGGCAGACGCAGGATCGGGCGATTGCCATCTCAATTTGCCGATTGGCATCCATGCAACGGCGCTCACGCCCGCCGGGTGATGCTGATGATCGTCGCGAGTTTGTCGCAGTTAGACTTCAACTGCGGGTCGTCGCGAATCTCGGCGAGCGTCCATGGTAGGCGGAAGCGCCAGTTTTCCCCGCCGGAGGTGCCGGGTTGGTTGATGCGCTCGTCGAGTCCGAATAGCTCGGTGATCATCAGGGCCGCATAGTGCGAATTTGAGGAGAACAATGCCTTGAGCAGCCGCAGTCGAATGCCCTCGGTGTAGGGTGGCCACGGCGAGTGATGAGGGATCGGGATGCCGGCGAACTCTGATAGAATGCGCAGGGTGCTGTGGGCACCACCGACGTTCCAGCCGCTTTGCTCGGTGGGGTTTTCCTGATGCTGTTCGATCGCCCGCAAGCAGCCGCGCCAGATGCCGTTGACTGGATCGTGATCGTGGGTGGAGTAGGTGGCGAAGGTGTTAGTGGGAAACGCATTACCGGGCGTGGGGTGGCCGTGATCGTTGCAATCCCAGTGCGGAATCCGGAAGCCGGCGATCCCGAGATCCGCGAGGTGCGGGCGGACGTACTCGGGCACCCAGCCGAGGTCTTCGGCGATGACTTCCGCGCCTTTCGCGGCTTCGAGAATAGCCCGCAGGCGGAGGTCGCCGTCGTCCCTGTTAGCCGCTTTATTTTCGACGGTATCGTCGGGCCGCAGCACCCAGTGGGGCAGGTGACCGCCGCTGATAGAAGCGGCCTGCTTATGATTGAGACCGATGAATTCCGCATTGCGCTCCGGCCGCCACGGGAAGGCATAGATCCGATAGAAACCAAGGATGTGATCGAGCCGGAAAATTTGAAAAATCCGGGTCAAGCGGGCGATTCGTTTTTTCCACCAAGTGAATCCGTTAGCCTGCATGTAGTCCCAGCGATAGAGCGGGATGCCCCAGTTTTGACCCCATTGTTGGAAGAATGCATCGTCCTGGCCCATGCCCTCGGGCGGCGAGCCACCACACCAGTCTAGCAGGAACTCATCGCGCGCGAAAAACACATCGCTCGAATGCCAACTGATACCGATGGGCACGTCGCCCATCAGTTTCACGCCGCGCAGTTCGGCGTGGTCGCGCAGTGCCAGCCATTGGCGGAAACAAAGCCATTGGATAAAGGCGAAAAACCCGAGCCTCCGCTCGACTCCAGCGTTATCGCGCTTGCGGAGTTTCTCCAGAAATGAGCGTGCGCTGCGGGGCGTCCGTGATGCTTCCGGCCAGTGGTCCCACGTCAGCGCCTCGCCGTGGATTTCCATGAGAAATCGGAACACCGTGTAGTCCTCAAGCCACTCCGCCTCCAGCTTGCGGAACTGCGCAAACTCTTCTAGCAGCACCGGTGCGGCGTTGTTAAACCGCGACCAAACTAGCTCTAGCAGCTTGCGTTTCACCCCGCGCACCGCTGGGTAATTCACTAGCGGCGACTGCACGGCTGCCTTCAGTTGCTCGCGGGCCTTGGTCAGATCAGCCTCAGTTAGGCCGGGGATTTCTGCGACCTCGAATGCTAGGTAAATCGGGTCCAGCGCCACTGAGGAAATCGCGCTGTAGGGACTCTCTTCCAAGCCATTCTCATTGATCGGCAGAAGCTGGATAAACCCCACCTGATGCTCCGCTGCCCAGTCGATCCACTCGCGCAAGGCCAAGGTGTCGCCGATTCCGAGATCGGCCTCGCGGCGTGGGGAAAAGGCGGGGATGAGGATGCCGGCTAGGCGTTTACCGGGTGCTTGCACGGACGGGATATTGGCAGGCGATCTTGGGTCGTAAACCCTCAATTTTCCCCCGCAATCGCGTAGGATCCTTGGGTTTTCAATGGCCGCTGGCGATGGTGAATGACTCATGTCATGGGCGGCAAAATCAAGGAGTGGCGGACTCCGATCCGCCATGCCCATGAGGTGCCAATGATCTAAAAGAATCGCTTCTCATTGTCCTCCCATGGGCAGGCGATTCGGAGATCGCCGTTCCTTGGCACTGGCGTAAGAGCGCCGCAGGGAAGATAGGATTTGTGGAAGTGCTCAGCCACGTTTCCACAAAAGCGCCCACCGGATGGGCCTAACGGACGGTTCATAAAAGTGCCAGAAATGTCTTGTCATCACTCTGGAACTGGCTACTGCCTCGCCGCGCACGCCGTTTCCGGCGCGCGGGGAGTCGCATGATTGGCTCCACCCTTTTCCGGTCTTCATCGATGAGAGATTGTTGGAGGTTACACCTAACCGCTCATCGACACCGCCTGCCGCCCATCCGGGACGAGGCAGGCAATTTACCAACATGACCCCGATTGCATTCGAGGCGTTGCCACTGGCTGCGCCCCTTCACCGCGTTTTGCGCGAACTCAACTATCACACGCCTTCGCCTGTCCAGGCTCAGGCCATCCCACTGCTGCTAGAGGGCCGCGACCTCCTCGGTTGCGCCCAGACTGGCACCGGGAAAACCGCGGGATTCGCCTTGCCGATTCTCCACGCGATCCACGAGCGGCCACGCCAAATCAAGCCCCGCCAGTGCCGCACGCTGGTGCTGGCCCCCACCCGCGAACTCGCCGGCCAAGTCGGGAAAAGCTTCAGCACTTACGGTGCGCACATCCGCTTCAAGCAAACTCTGATCTACGGCGGAGTCGGCCAGAACCCGCAAGTCTCCGCCATGCGTGGCGGTGTGGATGTGCTGGTGGCCACTCCCGGTCGGCTGCTAGACTTGATCGACCAACGTGCCGTGGATCTATCTGCGGTCGAGTTCTTCGTGCTCGATGAAGTGGACCGCATGCTCGACATGGGCTTCGCCCGCGACGTGAAACGCATCGTTTCCCTGCTGCCTGCTAACCGCCAGTCATTGTTTTTCTCTGCCACCCTCGCGCCTAACATCGTCGAGCTTGCGCAAACGATTCTGCGCAACCCGGCCCGCGTCAGCATCGATCCCGGCACCACCACCGCCGAGCGCATCGAGCACCAAGTCTGCTTCGTGGACCGCGAGAATAAGCGCCCGCTGCTAGAACAACTCTTGCGTGGCCAAGCCGCCGCCACTTCCGGCAAGCTCACCATCGTTTTCAGCCGCACCAAGCACGGTGCTAACAAACTCGCTAAGAGCCTTTGCGAAGCGGGTTTCCCGGCCGACGCCATCCACGGCAACAAGTCCCAGGCGCAACGCGAAAAGGCGCTTGAAAAATTCAAGAAAGGTCTAACACCCGTGCTGGTCGCCACCGACGTCGCCGCACGCGGCGTGGATGTGAAGGACGTGGGGCTGGTGGTGAATTTCGACCTGCCTAACGAGCCGGAAGCCTACGTCCACCGCATCGGTCGGACCGGTCGTGCCGGTGCAGAAGGCCGCGCTGTTTCGTTCTGTGCGGAAGATGAGCGGGAGTTCCTCCGCGAGATTGAAAAAGTCATCAAAATGCCGGTGCCTCGCTGGGACGACCATGCCTGGCACGACGAGTCCCTGGCAGATCGCCACCTCCGCATGAGAAGCGGCGGCGGCATGGTCCAAGGCGGCGGAAATCGCGGTGGCGGTCGTCAAGGCGGCGGCAACCGTGGCGGTGGCGGTGGTGGCGGTGGTGGTCGCGACTACAGCAACGCCTCCGGTCGCAATAACCGCCGCGGCCCGGCGTCGCGCTGAGTCGTGGATAACTGGAGCGTCTTCCGGGCGTCTCGCCCAATCCTGTTAGTTTGAGAATTTCAAACCGCAGATGGACGCAGATGGAGAATACGGATAAAGACCAATGCCGTTAAGGATTCATCATCTTCGGCAGCTTGTTTCTCCTATGAAATGGCGGATGACCCGCCTGCAAACGAAGGCCCGAACCACTTTGTGGTTCGGGTCGTTGGACCAAGTATCCCGGGGTAGGCGTTCGTTCCTCACGCCAACCCCGGGCTCAGAGGACGCAACACCGTGGGTGTTAGAATTCTGCCAATCCTTACAGGCATTGGGATAAAGCCTCCGTCTTCATCCTCTTGATCTGCGTTCATCCTGTTCATCTGCGGTTAAATTCTCTTAATTTGACAGGATCGAGCGTCACGCCCGGCCATCAAATCAATGCCCGCTGATTTCCTCTAACGCCTTCGCGACCTCAGCCGGGTTCGTTTCCTGAATCGTATTATGTCGTCCGCCCGGGATCTCCCTGAGGCGGACGATTTGTTTCTGTTGGGAGGCCAGCGTGCGGCTCATCCACACCGGGATGGCTTCGTCATCGCTGCCATGGAAAATGATCACTTCACCCGGCCCGCGAGCGGTGAGTTCTGCGAGGCGCGCGGAGTTGTCGAAGCGGTGCCAAACGAGAAACCCTAACGGCAGCCCGAGCATCGCGCGGCTCATCTCCATCGTGCTGGTGAACGGCGCGATCAGCACCCCACGCTGGATCTTGAATTCCGAAGCCGCGATCAGGCAAGCCGCGCCGCCCAAGCTGTGCCCGAAAAACCGCAGCCTGTCCGCGTCCACTTTGCCGCTCCATCCGATCTCCTGAAGCGCAAGCGGTATGGCATTCGTTAGGGATTCGCGGATGTTCCCCGGTGACGGTGTGCCTTCGCAATCGCCGTAGCCCGGGAAATCTATCAGTAGCCACGCGTCATCCTTGGGTGCGTGTCCCTCTAACCACTCCGACCAATCGAGCGCCAAAGTCCCGTTGCCGCCGCAGACGATCCACAGGTTGCGCGGTGTCGTTAGATTGCCTTGCAAGAACGCGCGTTGGTTTCCCTGAGAGGTCTTGAAGTCGATCCGCTTGCCGGAAGTCCGCTGCGCCCATTCCGCCGTGGTGTTAGTCGCATACGGCCGGGGGAAATAGATCAGCTTGGATTGGCAACCCGCGAGGATCAGCAGCGGGACCACTGTGATGATCAGCAACAAGCGCAACACTCTAACGAACCAGTGCGGAGTGGCGGTGGGGTTTTGCATGAGAGGCTTCAAGGGTGGTGTGCTACAGAAATCCGCAGTCCGCTCTCGCGCGTGCAGGAGATCTGGATTTGGATTCATAGAATCACAGATGAACAGGATGAACGCAGATAAGAGGGATAAAGAAACAGATTCGAGGTGGATCTGCGGGGAGACCGCAGAACTCATTTTGTATCCCTTCTTCCATCTGCGTGCATCCCGTCCATCTGTGGTTCAATTCTGAATTTCGGCATTCGCCCCGCTTGCAAGAATTGGCTTTGCCTGCGGCTAGAAATTGTTAGCTTCGCCCTGATTGTTTCTCGAATCTCTACAAGCCAATCCCACCATGTCAACCGAATCACAAATCATCGCAGCCGAGCGCCAAGCGCTGATGGGCCTCTTGTCGGAAATCCCCCTGCGCTCGGTGGATGAGAACGTGGTCATCGCCTCGTGGAACATCGCCCAGTTTTCTAACAAGAAGAAAGTCCGCGCCTTGCAATACATCGCGGACATTTGCGAGCGCTTCGACATCATCGCGATTCAGGAGGTGAAGACCAACTTGCAAGGGCTGTCGAAATTGCAGGATCTGCTGCCGGGAAACTATCAGATCTTGGTCTCCGATCCCACCGGCAACAACGAGCGGCTGGCGTTTCTCTATGACAAACGGACGGTCATCAGCACCGGCCTGGTCTGTGAGATCGCGTTCAATGGCACGATTTCAAACCCAGACGTGTTCCAGTTCCAGCGCACTCCGTATTGCGCGTCATTTCGCGCCGGGCGGTTCGATTTCACGATGGTCTCGGTCCATATTGCGGAGGGCTCGAAGCTGCAAGATGTCGGGCTGGCGGTGCGGAAAAAGGAGATTGAGGAACTCGTGAGTTTCATCAAGCGAGAGGCCAAGCGCCCGCAAGGATCGGTGTTCGATCCCGACTTTTTCCTGGTCGGAGATTTTAACATCCAGACCGATGGCGATCTATTTTTCCAAGCGCTAACAGGCGGGCCGGAGCCTCGTTTTAAAATGCCGCCGGGGATGAATACGCTGGGCACCAACTTCGATCAGACCAAGACCTTCGATAAGATCGCTTGGATCCCGAGCCTGGAATTCGAGTTTAGCGGAAACTTCGGGGTGATCCCATTCGGCAAGGTGCTCTATCAGGAGCCGGGCCAGCCGCCGAATGCCGCGCGCGCGGAAGTCAGCGACCACTTGCCGCTGTGGGCAGAGTTCCGGGTGACCGAACTCGAACACGAACTCAACCAGATCCTGAACCGTGAGCGCTGACCGCTAACAAACCGCGCGCTGGCGGAAATTTCAGGAATCGGTTGATTTTCCGGTTGTCAAAACCTGCGGGGCCACTCTTACTCCCGGTCCGCCTGAAAAGGCGGTGGAAATCATGGCCCGATAGCTCAGTCGGTAGAGCAGTGGATTGAAAATTCACGTGTCGGCGGTTCAAATCCGTCTCGGGCCACTTTTCCTCCTCGCGCGTTGGGTGGAGCTGGCAGAATCTCGTCTGACTTAAGGTGTTCCAACTGGACGCCTCGGTTGCAAACCCGACCCGTATCCCTGCAATGAAATGTAATTTTTTCCGCATTATTTTCAGGATGCCTTAAGTATTTTTGCGGAGGAGTGAGTTTGTTAAAGTTGTAACAAGTTGGCGGGGAGAGGGTTGGTGGATGGGTGTTCAGATTGGCACGCGGCTTGCGAGGAAAGGAAAGGCCACCCGTTTGAGAGGCCGCCACCCGGTGAAGTTGCTCCCTTACCTTCACCGGTGGGCTGCATTTCCGATACCGCTGAACCAATCCATGAACATTTGCATCAATTCCACGGATTTGAGTCCCCGTCAAAAGGCGTTGGTCGAAGCGTATCTCCACGATAATTTTTCCTTTGAAGGCAAATCTCCCACCCTGGTTTGGAAACAGGACACCTCGGGTTACATGCTGTTAGGCTACCCTCGGCGCAACTCAGTCGAGTTGGAGGTAAATATTATGGGGCGCGATCCGCGGTCGATCATGTTCCGGGTTCACGAGAACGAGCTGATAGAAAGCGCTGGCCGTGAGAAGTTGCTGGATTTTAGGAATGCGATGGAGACGTGGAGCACCGGAGGATGATCAAATGATTGTTAAACGGCGTGCCGCCCCACAGCGGTGATATTTCTACGCTGCCGAAGGGTGAGAGGATCTTTTGGAAATCGTCGGCTGTCGGATAGTGGGTGGGCGCGGCTTTCATCCAGAGCGTTGCTTTGGCCAGCCAATCGCCGAGCACGGTGATCTTGAAACGCCAGGTAGCATCGCGCAATCCAGAGCGGATGATGAGCATGCCACCGGGAGCGACGCGCGAGGCGGCGAGCTTGAGCAGAGTTTCCTGTTCCGCCGGGGTGAAGAACTGGAGGATGTCGAGGATGCTCACATTTCCTTGATGCGCGGGCAGGCCGCTGCGCACGTCGTGGTGGGAAAACGCCAGCTCGCGGGCCTGCGAGAGGATCGCGCCCCGGCGTGCGGATTCGATTTTCCGAGGGTCGTAGTCGAGGCCATGGAGCGGCACATGGATGCCCTCCGCACGCAGGAAAAAGGCTAACAACCCGAGGCCGCAGCCGATGTCTAACAACGGCAACTCTTGGCCACGGAGATTTTCCGTGAGAGTGGTGTAGAGAGGATCGGTCCGCAGTTTAGCGGCGACGTAGTTCCGATCCCAGCGGCCGGGAAACATCGCGGCGATTTCCCGAATGGAGGACTCAGTCATGGGACGAGTGACTGAGGTGGTCGAGCGGGTTTGCGCCACGGGCGATGAGCCGGGGCAGGCGGGCGAGAAACCCGAAGAATAGGCGGATGTGCATCCACGAGAGCAGCGTGTTGTCCCGCAGATAACGGAATTGGGAAATGCCGCCTTCCTCCTTGCTCGGGTAGCGGACGGGGGTCGGCAGATTGATAATCGGTACTCCGCGCCAGGCGAGGCGGACGGCGACTTCGGGATCGAAATCGAAGCGGCGGGCGTAGCGGGTGGATTCCAAGACTTCGAGCAACGCCTGCGCCGGATAGAGCCGCATTCCGAACAATGAGTCGTCGATCCCCCAGCCGAGGGTTTCTAGATTGGCCCAAAAGTTAGAAATTTTCCGCCCGTTCACTCGCAGTGCCGGTGCGGATGCATCAAACACCGGCTTGCCGAAAACTGCGGCTTGCGGCTGGGCGGCGGACAGCTTGAAAAACTCCGGGGCGTTTCCCGCCGGGTGTTGGCCGTCCGCATCCATCGTTAGAATGTGGCTGAATCCGGCTGCGATCGCCTCCCGCAAGCCGTGGAGAACCGCCGTGCCTTTGCCGCCATTTTTTGTGAGTGTTAGGATTCTAAATGCTTGCGTCTCCGCGCTCGCCAAGTGGCGGATGGACTCCGGCGAGCCGTCAGTCGAGCCGTCGATGATCACCCAGACCGGGGTCTTGAGGGCTACAGCGGCGCTCACCGTTTCTAGCAGGATAGGCCCGGTGTTGTAGCTGGGAATCAGGATTAGCGGTCGTACATCGGCCATGTGCCGACTGCTTTAGAGGGCGGAATCGAAAGGGGCAAGCCATGTAATGCCCGCTTCACTGGTCGATCTGTCGCCGCAGTGGATCGGGTTTCGAGAGTTCTTGTTCGTAAACTTTGGCCAGCCGGTCGGTGAATGCCTGCGAGGACTCGCCGGGCTGCGGAACTAACGGCTCTCCGAGATCGAAGCGGATGGTGATGGGGAAAACCGGCCGCCGCCACAGTGGCCAGCCTTTTTGCAGGAAGCGGGTGTTGCTGCGGATGAATATCGGATAGACCGGCACCTGGGCTCTTGCCGCGATGATCGCGCAGCCGCCTTTGATCGGATTCACCCAGCGGGCGTCAGGCCGGGTCCGGGTGCCTTCAGGAAATAACAGGAGTTGGCCACCCTCCGTTAGTGATCGGGACGCATCCCGGATCATCCGGGTCATCCCGTCATTGGCGATGTAGCCCGCCAGCCGGGCACCGCCGCCGAGCAGGGGATTCATCAGGATCGGCTTCTTCATCACGCAAACCGCCGACGGCAGCCGGGCGATGATGAACACCACGTCCCACAGCGAGGTGTGGTTAGGCGCGGCGATAAAGGAATGTTTCAAGTCTCCCAACGCATCGAGCGCAGTTAGATCCGCCCGCACCAGGTCCGAGAGCCGCAGATAGATCACAAATTTCCGAAACAACTGATGCAGGAAAAAACGCCCGAGACGTTCGCCCGTGCGCCTTGGTAACAGCAAGTGCAACGGACCACCGATCAACGTCAACAAGCCGCCGAAAACACCCCAGTAAAGAAGGCCCAGCGCCATCATCACATAATCCCACGGGGCACGCAGCCACCAGCGGAGCGTCATCGCTTCCTGAGAATGAATGGTGAGGGCAGTGGGGTCGGTGGAAGGCACTTGCCCTGAGGCTAGTGACGATTTTTCAGCAGGTCGATTTGAATTTTCCAAGGCATCGGCTTGCGACCACTCAGATTGGTCGAGCACGGATAACATCTCAGTGGAGCCTGTAAATATAGGCTATCGGTCCTGCAAGAAGCCGCGTGATTGAACGCTCACCCCGATTTTGACTCACCTTCGGCTTGCCCCCCACACGTCGCCAAATTTAAGGTCCAAAGCGCGACACCAGCGCAATAGCACCACAAGTCCTGGTTGCGCCAAACCACGCTCTGCCCGTGAAAGGTGCGCGTAACTGATTCCCATTTTCCCAGTCAGATCCCGTAAGGTGAACCCCTGTTGGCGACGGGCTTCACGAAGAATTGAAATAATCCACAAAAGGACGTCCAAGTCTCGGTCACCCGATGGAATTCCATCGGGTGTCGATAAGCCGGACGAGAGAGGCATTGCTCGATCTTGAAGCGCAAATTTCTAATCATCGAGCAATTTATGCCTTCTTACCTATGATGAAAAAGCTAATGTGCTCGCCACTCTAACTGGAGAAACTCTGTGAAATTTCATTTGTCGGGCTCAAAGCTTTATCCAGATTTCGACACCGAATCTGAAATCTATAAAATGATCAGTATCATGAAATTCCTGCCTCTTTCCATGGCCTTGCTGGGGCTTTTGCGGTCGGCGGGCACCCAGGAAAAATCCTCCCCAGCATGGAATGTGGAAATCCCTGGCACCATTTCAGATGGCACCCGGGCGCAACCCGATCCGAAGCCGGAGTCTATTGATTTCAGGGTTCTCACCTCCCGGACTCAACGGCTGCAAGTGACCGAGGCTGCGGAAATGTCCGGTCTTCCGCCGATCAAGGGAACGATTAATGTCACGGTGCAGCGAGTCGCGGACCCAGGCACGCCGGATCCTCCTGCGCCACTGCCCGCGCTGCCGCCGAACGATCCGTTAGTGATCGCCAGGCTGAAACAACTCCGCGAAAGTTATCGCGGCACGGAGTTGGTGTTTCTATCGGCCACGGTTTTTGATCATTCGCGGACGTTGCTGAGGATTCATCCGAATGGGAAATTAGAAGGCGAGGTTACGGCTTGGTCCAATATAGATTTTAGTCACTTAAGCGGATTTTCCACTTATCGGGTTCACAACGAAGATGGCACGTTTAGTGACTATGGTTTGTTGATGGGAATCGGTAACACTGATACATATAGGATACTCAGGCGGCTTGCGAAGTATGGTTATTTTTACGATCTGCCGGAAATCCCAAAACTGCCAGATATTGCGATCAGCGGTCCGTCGTTCGTGGTAGTCGGAGGTGAGACGCAGGGTGAGGCGATGGACACTTTGTCTCAAGTGCATGATTTATACCGGAAAGAAGGGGTGAGAATGGAGGAGGTGTATTATGCCCGAGAAAAAGCAAATGCGGAAAGGTATGCTTACTTGCTGAAAAACCCACCCGTGCCGGAAGACGTGACGCTCCGCTTCTGGAAGCGGCCACCTTCGCCCAAGCTGAGTGATATTGATGCAGGAGGTATTCGATGAAACGGATTCCCATCACTTGCGCGGTGCTGTGTTGGGTGTTTCTCCCAGCTCTTGCGGAAATGGCACCACAGCGGCAGCCCTATTTGGTCCGCAGTTTAGCGGGCAACTGGAGTCTTGATTGGGACGGGGTGGCAGAGCGCACCTATTTCACGAAATGGTCCTTTGATTTGAAGAATTGGTTCTACACTCCGAATGTAGAATATGGAGCGGGTGTCAACCACACTCCATTTAACTCAAGTTCGTCTAAGTTTTTCGTGCGTCTTCTATACACTGAGGTGCCGACTCACAACGCGGAGTTGGCGGATTTCGATTTCGATGGCTTGGGTAATCTCGCAGAACTGGCCTTGGGGACCGATCCTCTCGCTGCCGATAGCGACCACGACGGGATTATCGACGGGGTTGAGGTTTCTAATGGTGGCGATCCACTATCAACTATAGATGGCGACCCGCTGAGGGCGGTGGATTCCGATGGCGATGGCGTGAGCGATGCCGTCGAGCTGGCGCGCGGCACCAGCCCAACCTTGTGGGACAGCGATGGCGACGGTTTTGGTGATGCGGATGATGAGTTCCCGCTTGATTCGTCGCGCCACACCAGTTCTCCGATGGCGGGCGACATTACTAAGCCGTTAGTCACACTCGAAACACCGGCCAATGCTAGCTTGGTTTTCGGACCTTGAGTATTATATGTTATTAATTCCGTAATTTTTCCTATCTCACTTTACAGCTCATGCCTGCTTGTTCTCGTAAGTTCATCGTTACTATCTTCGCCGGCCTCGCAGTTGTTGGGGGGGCGGTTTGGTGGTTGCTCCACGACCGCACTGCGGCTCCGGCCTCCGTTCCTACTCCAACATCGATCAACCTGCCTGCTAAAGTGAAGAGTTGGCCTGCGGGTCCACGGACTGCCGAGGAGATCAAGCACACGGCGGAGGCCAGGCCCTGCGACCGCACGGTTTTGACTTATCTCGATCTCTCCCGCGCGCCGACCCAAGGTGAACTCATCGCCGCAGGAAATCTCGGTGAACCTCTAACACCGACCCGGTCGGCTGAAGGTATAGCAATGGCGGACCCAGCAAAACGGGCACGCCAAGAACAAGACAATCTCGCGTTTGGAACCGCCATTCAGGCATGGAATCAGCACCGCTATGAGGAAGCATACTCGCTTTTTGAAACGCATCTGTTGGAGTTTAAAGACAGTCCGTGGACGGCGGAGGTCCAGCTCCATCTCGGATGTTTTTGTCAGTATAACGGCAGACTGGCAGAATCCGCCGAGTGGTTCGACACGATACTTTCCACTGTTGAGCCGAAGTCAGAAATGTATCATAAGGCGAAGCTCCGCCGCTCGATTCTACACCTCGACCAAGGCAATCTTGAAGCATCAATGCAAGGCTTCACCGAGATGAAGCGGGATGACCTCGACCCTCAGCACCAAAGCTACGCCTCGTACTGGATCCGCGAAATCGCCCTGCTCAAGAAAAACGAGACAGCCCTTCGCGATTGCGGCCAAAAAGCACTTGCCCGGGTTGAGGAGATTTTCGGTGCGCCCGACGAGGCGAGGGATCTGAGAGAAAGTCTGGCAGCCGGTCCACACGGGTTTACCGCCGCAGAACTTCACCTAACTGCCTTGGCGCATGGTCTCAATTCTAGGCCCGTTAGAGCGGACGCAGCACTCGATGATTTACCAGTGCCTTTCGTCGCACACTATCAAGACCGCCATTATGTCACCGTGGAGCAGGTGGTCGGCGAAGAAGTTAGATTGTTTGATTCACGGGTGGGTGAAACCACCATGCCTCGCAATTCCTTCATGAAACAATGGTCCGGCTTTGCCCTGATTTTCAGTGAACCCGCCGCTACCGCCGCCATCTACCCCGCCGGGAATCTCGACACAATTGTCGGTGGCTGCTGCGGCCACCCCCGCAGTCCGTCAGACCTTGGTGACGATGGCTGTGATAAAAACTGCGGTATGCCCGGCTGGAGCGTGAACCCGGTGAATTTCAATTTCCGTGTCAGCGATACTCCGATGTGGTGGAATCCGCCAGTGGGGCCGTCCGTTTCAATGTCGCTGCTCTTCAACAGCCTAGATTCCCTCAATGAATACGAGTCCTTCGGCGAGAAGTGGTCGTTTGCATACGCTTCTTATCTGCTAATCACCCCTGGCGGACAAGTGCAGGTGAAAGACGGCGACGGCCGCCTCGAGACATTTACCGCCGGAAGTCCCGCTGGCATTTATCCCGTAACCCGCACTTCCCCTTCAGACGACTTTCGCCAACTGACAGAAGTTTCCGACCATGTCTTCACTCTGATCCATCAGAACGGAGCGATCTATCACTATGGCATACCTCCTGCCATGGCCGGGAACTCTTCTGTCCCATTGTTACTCTCGATAGAGGACCGACATGGCAATAGCGTGACCATCAGCCACAACCTGCAAGGTGCTATAATGGCGGTTGGGCACTCGATGTTGCCCGCCTCCCTCGCGACTCCCGGCTTCCCGGCGGCTGAACGCAAATGGGTGTTCACTTACGACGTATTCAACGGCCACAGCCGGGTGACCCGGATCGACGATCCTTTCGACCGCAGTGTCGGCTTCGGCTACGACAATGAGGGGAATCTCAGAACCCAGACTGACATGGGAGGCCTCGCTTACGGCTATGACTACACCACCAAACTCTCTCAGAATTCGATATCCGCAGATACCGCCCGACCCACCTTTGATCCAGCTAGTCCGGAACTTTTTCTAACCAGCATTCACACGCCAAAGGGAACCACCAGCATTGACACCGAGCCCTCAGATGGAATCACCAACTATCCTGTAACCACCAATTTCCCGATTTTTTACCCACCTCTCGGCTCACCCGGCATGTGGACAAACTATCGCATCCGCATCACCAACCCGGAAAGTAAGACAGAAGAATACTACTATGACGGAAACAGTTCAAACGTGACTCACCGGGACGCCTCCCATCTTGCCAGACTCCCTGGCGAACCCGCCTACCCCACCAGTGGTTCCACCACCCTACACCGGATCACTATCATCGGCGGGACCAAGGGCAAAATCACCGAAACCCGTGCCCAAGGAAGCTATATCGGCGGAATTATTAACAGAAAAACCTACAGCTCCACCCTCCACAAACCAACCTCCATCTAGGGGCCGAACGGAAAAGTATCCTCTTATATTTACCATGCAAATGGAAAGCTCAAGACGTTGATCTTTCCCGAAGGAGACACCACCTCGGGAGCGCCAGCGACAGATCCCTATAAGATCCACTATTCCTATGAAACCAATAACAAGGATCTTGATAAGATTCAACGATACCTCACTCTTAACGGCCCGCTCGAAACACTTCTGGACATTGACTATTGGCCGGGAACCCACGACATAAAGCAATCCACCGACGCTCTGGGGCATATCACAAGCTACGCCGCGCCACACCCGAACGGGTTACCCACGAGTGTCACCAATGCCACCACCGGCGACGTCATGACCTTTACTTATGACCAAGGTAGCGACGACACGGACGGCTATCCCACCTGGAGGCTCTTGAAAGTAAGGCGCAATGGTTTGCTTCTGACCCAGACGGAATATGACGACATCGGCAGACCGGCGATGGTTAGCGATTCGACCGGCGACTACGTCCAACCCGGTTACGACGGACTCAACCGGCTGACCCGCACAGATTATTCCGACTCCACATTCACCGAGCAGCTATGGGAATGCTGCCACGTCGGAGAAACTCGCGCCGGCAATGTCGTCGCGGGTCAGGACCGGGTGAATGCCCGCACTAAATTCTTCCACGATCGCCGTGGCTTGCCCATTATGTCCATCGACACCGCTGGAAAAATCACTCGGCTCGGCTATGACGATGCCGGGCGCATGACCACTCTCACCGATCCCATGAACCGCGTCACGACCTGGAAATACGATTCTGTCGGCCGCATGGAGAGGAAGATCTACCCGGATACAACTTACGAGAGAATCACTTGGTTGAATATGGCGCAGCCCGAGACGTTGAGGAATCGCCGGGGCCAGGTAGCCACCGTCAGTTTCGACTTTAACGGAAATCTTAAAACCCTCACCGGAACAGGAGTGAACCTCACCCGCACGCATGATGAATGGGATCGTCTCAAAACTGTCGCTGACTCTAACTATAGCTCCAGCATCCACACCTATGAGTATGATTTGCTAGGTCGGGTCACCTCCCTTGATGGGCCATGGAACGATGACACACTCGGATGGCAATATGTCGATGCCCAAAGGAAAGTCATCCGCACCCGTCCCGGCGGCCTTACGGAAACGATTATTGGCGACACCATGGGGCGCGTCGGCTCAATCGCCAATCCGCTAGGCACCTTCACCTCTGGCTACGAGGGTGACAGCGCGCGATTGTTAGCCATCACCCACTCAGGCGGCTTTAACACCGCCTTCACCTATCTCGGCGCGGAAGAAGGCCGCGCCCTAGAAACAATTACTTCCTTTTTACCTAACGCCACCACCATCGCCAAGCACACTTATGGCTACGACGATCTTGGCCAAATCAACTCATGGAAACGCGAAGCCCCGCTCGCCAATCCCTCCGGCCCCACCCATCCCTATCAATGGACCAACTACTATGACTTCTCATCCCAGCTCACCGCCGTCGCCGAGAAATCCCTAACCGGCACCCTTGAAAGCGGCTGGGACTATCAGCACGACCTCGCCGGAAATATCACCTCCGTCCTAAACTCTTCCGTCAGTGGCGGCCCCGCCACCCTCACCCGCCGCAGCCACAACGCCACCCACCAGATCACCAGCCTCGGCGGCGGAGGTATATCAATCATCCGCGGCACCCTCAGCGAGCCCGGCGAAGTTTCCGTAGGCCTCACCAGCAGCGGCGACAAACCTGCCAGAATGTTAGACGGAAATCGCTTTGAAACCGAACTCCCGCTTCAGCCCGGCAGCAACACCCTTGCCATCGCCGCCACCGACAACAGCGGCAACCGCTCCAACTACCAATTCCAAGTCGATATTCCCTCCGCCAACGTCCAGCCACTCCTTTTCACCTACGATCTCGATGGCAATCTAACCTCCGACGGTATCCGCAGCTACGAGTGGGACATCCTCTCCCGACTTACTAAAATCACTTGGGCCACTAATAAAACCACCGCCTTCAAATACAACGCCCTCGGCCAACGCTGCGACCGCACCGATACCGACGGCACTGCAGTCACTAAACATTTCTATCTGTTCGA
>JAYTEI010000177.1:0-3581 GCA_043735445.1 Akkermansiaceae bacterium
AATGCGGCTCGTTCCGTTTCCGGGAGGTCGTCAGGACGGCCAGCGGGTGGCAGGCCGTGATGAATGAGCCAGAGCGAGCGTTGTTCTTTCCATCGTTCCATGACAGGGCAGGGGACGGAATCCGCCAGACGAGTGGTGATGAAATAAGTGCGGCTCCATTGCCGCCAGTGGGGGAGATTCAGCCGGTGCCGGTGCACGGATTCATCACCGTTGTAAGGCGTGAAGGGCATGGCTGAACGTAGTGGAGGACTTCAGTCCGTATCAATTCAGAACGGACTGAAGTCCTGGACTACTTTTTCACCCCAGCGTGATCCCCACCGGGCAATGGTCGGAACCGGTGATGTGCGGCAGGATTTCCGCGGAAGCCACGCGGGTCATGAATGGAGTGGAAACGCCGAAATAGAAGGGCGAGATTGTCCGGAGTGACGGGCATTGAGAAGGGGCGGTTACTCTTCCAGCAACACTTCGTCGCCGTCGAACGACTTCGTGGCAGGCAGCTCCGGCGGCAGGAGTTGAGGAACGACGCACGCCCACCAGGCCTCGCGGTCCATTTCCTCCTGGATGAGGGCTTGCTGTTGTTCAGGGGTGAGATAATCCGTCACGTCGGAAGTAGGTACCGATGCCGGTGACGTCGCAGAAATAGGGGTAACGGATTTCTCCGGAGTGGAATTTCGAGCGATCGCGGGACTTGTTGGAGTCGTATTCGCCGCAGGTGTCATGGTGGAAGATGGCAAAGCCGGCTGAAGCGTTCCCGAAGACGGCTTGGCCGGGCGCGAAGCAACGGCCATCAAGTCGCGGCCCGCCACCATTCCTGGCAGCCAATTGGGCGACTGCCGGGCCAGGGCGGTAAAGATTTGGTTCTGCTGGCTGGAATCCAGATCGAGCAATCCGGTCAAGCGGTCGAGCTCGTGGGTGGCTTCCATTTCCACTCGGGACGCTTGTTCCTGCCATTGGGCCTCCGAGACCACCGGGCTCACTCCCGCAGTTGGCGCGCCGCCCACTTCCAGCAGGGCCACGGCCTTGCGGGTAGGAGCGACACGCTCCAACCGGTGATCTTCGCCCGGCAAGACGGGGCGCGTCCGGCGTGCCGCGGTGGCAGGGGATGAATCCAACGGACGGCTCCGGCCGCCTGCCGCGGGCTTGATTTTGGGTGAAGCCGCAGTTTCCGATTGATGGAAAATATGGATGCCGCATGCAATCGCACAGCCCGTGACGGCTGCGGCCAGGGTGAGCCGTTGGATGGCCGGAGAAATGGGTTTCATCGTTATTTCGGACTATGGTGAATCGTTGCTTTTTGCCAAGGATGGATTTCCTCGGACCAAGCGAGGGAATTTTCGGATGATCAGCTCCCGGAGTTGCGCCCGGCTGGCCGCCAGCCGCGTGGCTTGGACCGGGTTGAAATTGCCGGTGGCGGCTAGGGTGTCGTGGAGTTCCAGCAGGCGCAGATGCATTTGAAACAAGGCGCGCTCTTGATCGGAGAAAATCGCCGTGGCGACCGGATCAAGTTGTTGTTGCACCTTTTGCTGCTGGGCAGGGTCGAGCTTGAGGTCTTTGACGAGGGCTCGGCTGGCAGCGTCCACCCAGGTTTCGGGATTTGCCGGGAACCTCATGGCGGGACGCGCCGCCTGCCGGGACCCGGGCGCGGTCATGCGGCCGATGCCGATGCCCGAGGCGAAAAGGGCGACCAGGCTCAACCCCAGCACCGCCCGGGAGGTGATAAGTTTCTTCATGGCGTTGAAAGGGGTGGTGCGACAAATTCTGCGGTCGGGGGCGACAAGAGGATGGCTGAATCGTTCCGCGCCGAACCGTAAACCACCACCAACCCGCAAACGACGACCGAGCACATGGCCGCACGCAGCGACCACAGGCTCCAGCGGCGCAACGCTTCCTCACGTTGCGCGGCGCGCCACAAGCCGACTACCCGGGTGGAAAAGCCGAATGGCGCCGCGTCCTCAATTGGCGGCGTCTCGTGGACAATGCGCGCCGCGATGGCCTCCCAGCGGGCGGATGGGTCATGCTTCATAGGGTGGGTTTCCTTTCCAAATCCGCCAGGTTGCGGTTGAGTTTTTTACGGGCACGCATCGCGGTCACCTTGACCTTGCTTTCGCCCCAGCCGGTGAGGGCGCACACGTCGCGCACCGCTCGTTTTTCCAAATCCATCATTTCTAAAATCAATCGCTCCTGCGGGTTGAGCGTGGCGAGCAGTTTTTCGACCAATTCCCGTCCGTCGCCGTTGGGTTCGGCCGCGGTCTCCTGCGGCGCGCCCGCCATGAGTGTGTCCACGAAATCGACATCCTCGCGACCCAGGTCGGCGAAACGCAATTCCGGGCGCGCCTTCTGTTTGCGCAAGTGATCGTAGCACGTGTTCACGGCGATTCTCGCCACCCAGTGGGTGAACGGCTGTCCCCCGCGGAAGCGGTCGATGTTAGCAAAGGCTTTCATGAAAATCTCTTGGACAAGATCCTGTTCATCGGCGTTGCGCGGAAGGTGGTTGCGCACGATCCGCAGGACATGGCCGTGCAGATTTTCGACAAGCCAGCATGCCGCCGAGTCATCTCCAGCTCTTGCGCGTTGAATGATCGCATTCCAATCATGGGTTTGTTCTGAAATTCCGGGTGCCACCCTAATGATTTTGGAGACGGATTAAGGACGACCCGGTTACATTTTTTCCCCGCAGAATTGCAAGTTCACGGCGACGAGCCTTTCAAGCGGTAAAAACGATTGGCGGGAACCGGAATTGTCGGATCGGTGAAAGTCGCCGATTCGGTGGTCGCCGCGGTTTGGCTGGAATTGGCGAGATCGGTTTTCCAGGTTTGGCAATCGCTGGAATATTGCACTTGGTAAACGTAGCCGGCTTCTTGGTTCCAGGTGACACTCGCCGCGGCCGCTGCGGGCTTGCGGATCGAGTTGGCAAGGGCGACCGCATCGGTTCTCACGGCGCAGTCGTCGAATAACATGTAGTTGTCCCCAGGGAGGATGTAATTGGTGGTGGTTGCCACGTTGGTCACCGCCATCTTGATCATGGCGAAGCCGAAGGTCTTGGCCGCCGCTCCGGAATAGAATGGCAAATCCTGGAAAATGGGCACGCCCGACAAGGCGGCGGTCCAGCGATTGGTCCGGTAGTTGATCCGAATAGTAAGCGTCTCCAGGGTTTCCGGCAGGAAGCTGAAGCCGGTGGCGACGTATTCGAAAAATCCAGTGCCGGCATTGCGCGAGAGCCGGTAGATCAAGCGCCGGGGCTTGCCGGTGATGGTGTCCAGCGTCGTATTGTCGAACTGCAGGCCGGCGAGCAAGGCCGGACTGGCATCCTTGTTGTAGATGACAAACTCGAAATTATCCCGCTTGTAGCGCGCCGGGCTGGACCCGGGGATCAGCGAAGCACTGGTCGAATCCTTGATTCCGAACACCGCACTGAAGGTCAAAACCTCCTGGTCCAACGCCACGGGATCAAGATTGACCGGCCTGCGGACGTGAACCGTTTTGCTGGTGGCAGTCGAGGTCGTCGTCGCATAGCCGCCGATGAATCCGGCGTTGCCGATGCCGACGACCCCGTGCAAGCCCTCGCTCATCACTCCGTGAAG
>JAYTEI010000178.1:0-3573 GCA_043735445.1 Akkermansiaceae bacterium
ACCCCGATGATGTCGTTGAGCGCCTTCGAGCCGTTCACCGAGCGCACCAACGTTAGATTTTCAAAACCGAACGGATTTTGCCTCTCGAACAACGATTCATAGACCTCTTGATTGAAGGACTCTGGATGCAGCCGGTAAATCTCCGTCGCGCTAACAGCCAGCGGGCTGTCCACGTAAACCGGGATCTCCGGGATTTCACCGGCCTCGAAAAGCTCGTGCAGCACATACAGCAGTTGCTGCGTCCGCTCGACCGCAAACGCCGGAATCAGGATCTTGCCGCCCCGCAGGACCGCCTGCCGGATGATCTCGCCGAAATGCCCTCCCACGCCCGGCGGGGCCTCGTGTTCGCGACCGCCGTAGGTGCTTTCCATCAGCAGGAAATCGACGTCCGGCACCGGCACCGGGTCGCGCAGCACTTCGTTCGAGCCGCGCCCGACGTCGCCGGAAAACAGGAACCGCTTTTTCTTTCCGTCGGAATGATCGTCCACTTCCAACAGCACCTGCGCGCTGCCGAGGATGTGACCCGCGTCGATAAAAGTCACCGTCACGCCGTCTGAAACCAGCATTGGCCGGTCATAATTGATCGTCACGAACTGGCGCAGGCAATGTTCCGCCTCCTGTTCGTTGTATAGCAACGTCGCCGGCTCCAGCCCTTCCTTCTTCCGGTGCTTGTTCAGCCACTCCATGTCACTTTCCTGAATCCGCGCGCAGTCCGCCAGCATGATCTGGCAAAGATCCCGCGTGGCATGGGTGGCGTAGATGTTTCCGGTGTAGCCCTTGCTCGTTAGATTCGGCAGATTCCCGCTGTGGTCGATGTGCGCGTGCGACAGGATCACCGCGTCGATCGACTTCGGGTCGAAGTGCGGGAAACAGCAGTTCACCTCGTAGGAGTGCTTGCGCGAGCCCTGATAGAGCCCGCAATCCAGCAGGATGCGCTTGCCATTGATCTCCAACAGATGCTGCGAGCCGGTGGTGGTGCCGGCGGCACCGCAGAATTTCAGTTTCATGGGTTTTTGAATGGGTGAGGCGGACGGCAGACATTTACCACGGATTGCACGGATAAAACAGCAATTTGGGAGCGGCGGCAAGAACGGGTGTAAACTCATCCACGACTGACAGAACTCGCATCATCCTATTTCCGTTTGGCAAAGTGACTGCTCCATCGTAGAAACAAATCACCGCTGCCCCTCCCGTCGATGTCCCCTCAATCCTTCAGCTTGAAAAACCTCGCCGCCCTTCTAAACTCCGCCCATGAATCCGAAGAACCAGCGCAGGGTCACCGCCGAGGAAATGCTCGAACAAACCCGTCGCAACCGCCTCCGCTCGGCGATTCTCGAATCACGCAGTGGGCCCGTGCTGCCGGAAGATGCCTTGAGGCTGGTGACTTCGCCCAAAGCCTCGACGGTGGCCAAGTCGAAGGCGAGCTGAGTTCGATCTTCCGCGAAACACCCGAATTCGGGCGCTCACTCGCCGTTCGTCTCGCCGATTTCCATCAAGGCAACTCCCATGGCGATCTGACGCTCATCGGCGGTGGCGGCGAGGCCGTGGTTTTTGGTGATCCCGCCAATCAACAGGTCATCAAACTTCTCGGTGGCGCGGGCAAGGCCGGGTTCGGCTGGACCATCGACATCGACCCCGAAGGCCTCTGGATTCTCCGTCCCGGCGGCCTCGCCGAGTCCCTGCGCCGCTTCGCTCTGGCCGAGGAGCATTTTCCCACCGGCCTCGATCTCCACGCCCTCGCCACTGACGGCAGCTTCCTCCTCCTACAACAACCCTTCATCGTCGGGGAAAATCCGACCTCACCCCAGCTCGCCGACTGGATGCATCAGCGCGGCTGGCAACTCTTCGTTCCGCCGACCCGCCACGACATGCTCGCCACCCAAACTTGGCATCGCGGAGACGTCATTGCCACCGATGTCCGCCCGGAAAACGCCATCCTCGCCGAGTCCGACGGACAGATCTATCCGTTTGATTTCATTCTCCGCCGGACCCCGTTGTAGCTGCGCTCTGCGAGCGTCGATGTGGATGAATCGTCCGAAAAAATAGGGCGTGGGGACGTCTCGTCCCCACGCATGGACGAGACGTCCATGCCCCTTACGGGAGAAATGCATCGCACGCCGGCAACGGTAAAATTCTGATGTTCTTTGTGCTCTTTGCGTTCTCTGCGGCTATAAAATTCTAAATTGACCAATCGTTCCCATGCAGGCCCCATTGCACGTCACCCATCACAAAGGCTTCCGTCACCCGCGATGAGTGGGATTCCAGAAAACGCCGTAGCGCGTCCGTCAGCAGCTCATTGAAATCCGTCGCCTAGCCTTCCTTCACATACGTTAGCGACTCGGACGCGCTTTCCGGACTCTTGACCAACTGCGCTCCGCAAGCGATGCTCTTTACATGTCCGCTACCGCCGCACAACTCACCCACGAGGCGCTCACCCTTCCCGAAACCGAACGAGCGCACTTGGCACAAACCCTTTTGCAGAGCTTGGAACCTGCCGAAGAGGGCGTTGAGCAGGCTTGGTCCATCGAGGTCGGTCACCGCTTGGAGCGCGTCCGCAAGGGGACTGCCCAAGGGAGGCCGGCAGATGAGGTCTTCCGTGACATCCGGGCACGCCATCAACCGTAAAGACGATCATTATCGAGTCGGAGGCCGAGTACGAACTCTCGGATTCAGTCGCATTCTACGAGCGGAGAGAGCCCGGTCTGGGACTGGAGCTCGAGCGGACAGCCTGCGAGGCGGTTCAGGCGATCCAAGCCGATCCTGATCGCCATCCGCTACAGAAGGACGACACGCGGCGGCTTGTCATGGAGCGGTTTCCGTTCATCATTCATTACGCCGATCTGCCCAGCGCCATTTGGGTTCTTGCCTTCGCGCATACGAGCCGAAAACCCGGCTACTGGCGGCGGCGACTCTGAACCAACGCCGTCTCACTATGGGACAGGCCTTTTGTCACGACGCCCCCGCACGAGAAATTGAAGAATTTCTGCCGCAAAAAGGCGCAAAAAACCGCAAAAAGTGAAGAGCAGACCTTTGTCTTCGATTCAAGGATTCACGAATCCAGCCCGACTGCTTCTTCCACCTTTTTGCGGCTAAAATTTCTCACCTTCCAGAATCTTAACGCCCCGCCGGACTGACCGCATTTTGCCGCCGCGATGGATGCCCCCGGCCAAAATCCCACCACCCGGTTCTCCGACCGGGTTGAGAACTACGTTAGATACCGGCCAACCTATCCGCGGGAGGTCATCGCCTGTTTGAAGAAGAATTGCGGACTAACGAAGGAAGCGCTTGTCGCCGACGTGGGATCCGGCACCGGCATCCTAACAAAGCTATTCCTGGAAAACGGCAATCGCGTCTTCGCCATCGAGCCGAATCGCGAAATGCGGGAGGCGCGGAAAAGCTGCTGGCAGAGGAAGAAAATTTCATGAACGGGGTCAGTCCTGAATGGCACTAACTTAAGCAGAAAACATGCATTTTCAACGGGTTGCGTAAGCTTGGCATCGACGCCTCGGGCGGTGGCTTGTTCCTTTGGTTTTCCGAGGTTTCTGGGATTCTTCCGCTCCTGCCATCCTACTC
>JAYTEI010000179.1:0-7845 GCA_043735445.1 Akkermansiaceae bacterium
AAGGCGGGGCAGTTCGTGCGGGCCGCGCTGGACAACACCGCATTTTTTAAAGTCCGCCCGAAAGGCGATGCCGATGCCGATAAGCTGCTCGTGCGTGGCACCTCGATGAAGGTGATTTCCTACAGCGGCAGTTATCTGAAAGTGGAACTCGACAGCGGGGAAATCGGCTTCGTCCCCGCGGTCATGTTAGAAGACCCCAACGCCGTGAGCCAGGTTCCTCTAACGAACCCTGGCGAAATCCAAGTTTACCCGCCGCTGCCCGGTAACGGGATCGGTGGACCGCTGCCGATCATCGACCCCGCAGGCCTGCCGCCGGAAGGCGCGATCCCGACGGTGATCGATCCCGAGGCTCCGCCTAGCAACGTGCCGGTGCCTCCCGTCACCCCCACCACCGATACCTTCGCGACCCCAGTCGAGCCGAAGGTGGAGTCGGTGCCACTCCCGCCTAACGACGAAGATCTCAAGGCGGGCAAGAAAAACTAACACCCCGGCCTGCCAGTGGGGAAATGCGGTGGGCGGATTCTTGTTCCTTGAATCTCACTGCCGCGCTGATTGAATCCCCGGCGTGAGTCCCTGTTACAGTTTGTTAGCGGTGTTATTGCTGGGTGCCTGCGCGGGTCCGCGGCAGCCCTTGGTGGTGAAACAATTCCAGCTTCGTGACCAAGACACGGAATCCACCGAAGAGCCGATGGTGAAAATGGAAAAAGCCCGCCGTTTGCATGGTGCCATCAGCATGGCAGAGCGCCGCAATAAGCTCGGCCAGTATTACACCCTGTTATGGAGCGATCCCGCAGGCGCGGGCCACGGCGAGGCGGAGTTGCTTTTCCAATACCAGCAAGGTGCCACCGCCAGCCGGGTGAAACGGATGGTTAGAAAATTTTCTCCCGCAGATGCGCAAGGCACAGCGGAGTTCGCAATCATCGGCGAGGACTATTTCACCGGCGGTAAAGTGCTGGCGTGGAAGGCGACGCTGCAGCGGGGAAATCGGGTGATCGCCAGCCGCCAGTCTTATCTTTGGCAGTGAGCGGTGAATTTTAAGATGGATGATTGACCAGCGGCCTCTCTGATTTTACGTTCACGAACTCTTCGCCGTTCAGACAACGGCCTTTTTATCAGTGACTACGGAATGCCCAATTTTAATCGGAATCTTCGAAGGATTCAGTTGGATCCGCTGTGAGGGGAAAGGCTCGTTTTTAAACAGCCCCATCATGAAGACGTTTGGTGACGAGCGCATCGCTGCTGGCGAACGCTGTCTAGTGGTCGATCTGGGAGCCTGCTCCGGCATGGATTCCACCTTCATGGGGACTCTCGCCGGGATGGCCACTCGGCTCGCCTCGCAAGACGGCGGCGTGCTCCAAATCGCCGATAGCGGACCGCGCAACCGCCGCTCACTGGAGGATCTGGGGCTGGATTTCCTGATGGAAATCGACCCGCAGGAAACTGTCTGGCTAAGCCAGATCGAGAAGATCCGCAACCGCCTGAAACCACCGCAAAAAGTGGCGGCACCGGGTCAAGTCCAGCGGGCGATGCATGTGCTGGAAGCCCACCAACTTCTCGCCGAGACCAATGAGAACAACGCGCGGGTGTTTTCCGATGTCGTCTCCATGTTAGAGGACGAACTCGCCGCCAAACAGAAGCTGGCCGAGCCGCCGGAAAAGAGTTAGTCCTCTTCTCCGGGATGCACACCTCCACCCTCATCACCCTCGCGGTTTGCACGCTCGTCATCGTGGGATTGATGATGGCCCTGCAAAACCAACGCCGCCGAGTGCGGACGATCCGGCGGAAATTCAATGATCTCGAAGGCGAGGAGCAGCGGATGTTCACCTTCCTGCATGACCTCGGCCTCGCCATCGAAAACGAGCCATCGCCCTCGGTGCTTTCGCGGATCATCGTCGATGGCATCGACAAAGTTCTAACCGCCCGCGGCGGTGCCATTTACTTCGTCAATCCTGAGGGCGATTTCCTCAACCCATCCTACATCTCCGAGGAGTGCCCGCCACTGATCGGGATCCCAGTGGAAATTCGCAAAAAAGCCGAGCGCGATCCGCGGGCGCTCGAAAGCCATGTCCGCTTGTCCCGCGTCGCCGTGGACGATGGTATCCTCGGCCACTGCCTCTCCATCGGCGAGCCGATCCATGTGCGGGACGTGAAAAATCACCCGGCCTTCCGCGATGCGTTCATCCGCTACACCGACGACGTCGCGGCGTTGCTCTCCCCTTTGCGCCATGCTCACAAAGACCTCGGCGTGCTCGTCGTCGCCCGCCGTCACAAGGATGGAAATTTCACCTCCAATGACTTCGCCGTATTTCGCACCGCGGCCGAGCAATCCTCGTTTGCCATCGGCAACGCCCGCATCCACCGCGAAGCCCACGAAAAAAGGGCGATGGAAAGCGAGCTCCAAAACGCCCGCGAAGTGCAGCGGATTTTACTCCCGCAACAAGATCCCGTCGTCCCCGGTTTCCGCATCAGCGGCACCAACGTCCCCGCCCGCATCATCAGCGGCGACTACTACGACTACCTCGATCTGGGAGACCAAAAATTCGGGATCGCGATCGCCGATGTTTCCGGCAAAGGCGTGCCCGCTGGCTTGCTGATGGCGATGTGCCGCAGCGCCCTCCGCTCGGTCGCTCCCGGCGAGACCTCACCGTCCAAGGTCATGGCCGCCGTCAACCGCCAGCTTTTCCCTGACATCCGCGAGGACATGTTCATCAGCATGGCCTACAGCGTGCTCGACGCATCTAGCGGCAAGCTCACCCTCTCCCGCGCCGGCCACGATCCGGCGCTGCTATTCCGCCGCGATTCCGGCAAGGTCGAGCTGCTGCGCTCGCCTGGCCTGGCGCTCGGCATCGACGGCGGTGCGGTCTTCGAGCGCGTCACCCGGGATCAGGAAATCGAACTCATGTCCGGTGACTGCGTGCTCTTCTACACCGATGGGGTTAAGGAAGCCGTCGATGCCGAGGAAGAAGAATTCGGCATGGAACGCATGTCCGAAGCCTTCCGTCTAGCAGCCCCGCTGGGTGCCGAAGCTGTCCTGATCCGGATGCAAGAAGAGCTCAAACTCTTCACCGGCGAAGGCCCGCAGATGGACGACATCACCCTAGTCGCAGTCGAGAAACGCTAACTCTTCGTGTCTTTTGAATTATGCAAATCAAGTCAGCCGTCTTTAACATCAGCGCCCGCGACATTCAATCCGCCCCGGACTGGGATCGCCCGGAGTTTGCCTTTATTGGCCGCTCCAACGTCGGCAAGTCGTCGATGATTAATATGTTATCTAACAAGGATGCGCTTGCCAAAGTTTCCGCGACTCCCGGCAAAACTCAGCTCCTCAATTTCTTCGTCATGAACGGCACTTGGAGCCTCGTGGACTTACCCGGCTACGGTTATGCCAAAGTCGCCAAGAGTGAGAAGATTAATTTCAACGAATCCGTCGGCGACTACTTAGATCAACGCGAAAACCTCCGGCTGGTGTTTGTATTAATCGACTCGCGTCTAACTCCTCAACCCATCGACATCAGTTTCATCAGTTGGCTGGGTGAATGTTCAGTCCCCTTCGCCTTGGTCTTTACCAAAGCCGACAAACAATCACCCAAGAAAACGGATGCCTCCATCCAAGCCTTTCTCGCAAGCATCCCCCAACATCTAACCGCCGTCCCCCGCATCATCAGCTCATCGAAGAGCCGCGCCGGGCGGATCGAAATTCTCAAGCTCATCGAGCACACACTTGCCGGTGAGTGAGCTACGGAGCAGGGACGCCCACGTCCCTGCAACGCCACTCTAAACAGACCATAAGCTTTTGCAGCTTGCTTCAACTGCCATCGCTTCGGAATCGATCTCAGCCCTATAACAGAACACATCCGGCTACTCTAACTCTTTCCCCAGACTCTCCCGCTTTTTTGCGGCTATCTGGGCAGAGTCGAAGGCCGCGCGAGCGGCGCGGAGGTCGGAGCCGCGCCACGATTTCAGGGTGCGGCGGAGTTGGTTGAGGCGGTCGTTCTCGTCGCTGATAGACGCGATCGACGAGCGGCTCGATCGCGGCATCGCGCGAGCTGGCGACTTCTAACGTGCTGAGCCAGCCGGCGGTGGCGACGGCGTCGTATTGGCTCCACGATTCGGACACCGCCTTGAGGCCGGCGTCGCGCGAGGGTCCGTTAGGCAGGGCAGCCGCCCAGCGAGAGGCGGAGGTCGGATCGTCGCCGGCCGATTGCTTGGCAAGCGTGCCGGCGGAGGTGGCGAGGTTTTCTGCCCAAGCTTTCGCGGCGACTGGGTGGCTGCGGCCCCATGAACTGGCGACGTTGTCGAGCGCTTCGAGCCGGCCTTGGCGCTCGGGCAATTTCTTCCAACCTGCGGCGGCGGCCTCGGGATCGTCATGGCTCCAGTTTTCAAACAACCCGGTCACGGCGGCGGATTGTTCCTGCGGGTTTTGCAGGGAAATGGCGAAACCGAAGGCCTTTTTTGGATCGGCGTTAGAATACTGGGCCAGCATTTGCGAGAGGGTCTCGGTGCTGCGCTGGGTCTCGGGAAGTGCGAGGAACTATTCTTCCGCAGCGGCGGGATCCGAGGCGATCAACCCTCTCAGCACGGGCGCGGTCGGTCATTTTCGCGACCTGCGCTTTCAGGAGGTCGGGCGTTCCCCAAGCCGCGTAATACATCTGGTCGCCGAGACTTTCGCGGCGGGTGGCGGGGTCTTTCACTTGGTCGATCAGCTGGGACGCCAGCCGGGTGTCGTCCCAGTTGAGGTTGCCGAGGAAATTGCCGGTGGCGATGCGTTGCTCCGATTTGTTTTCCAGGCTCATCAACATCGACATCGCTTGCGTGGGATCCTCGTCGGCGACTATTTCCAGAATCCCGCCGAAGATCTTGCCGCGCAAATGGCCGGGTTCACCTTTCAGTTGCTCCCAGGCTTTTTGCGGATCTTCCCGCGCGATGACTTTATACACTTTCGAGGTCGAGTAGGATTTGCGATCACCTGCTAGAGTCTTTTCGCCCACTGGAGTGCCGCCGCCGGATCCTTCTGCGCCCAGCTCGCCGCCAGCGCGATCGAACTGAAAATGCCGACACGATCAGGCGCCATCGATGCCAACCGCGCCGCAGCAGCCGTCGGATCGGTCTTCGCCCACGACTCGAAAATACGACCGGTATAGTAATCACTAAATCCACCCGGGTTCGCCTCTTTTTGCAATAGGTCGCAAGCGGCGGACGGACCCGTATCTGATAGTGAGGAGATGAGCTGCACACCGGCGGCCTGGCGGATCTCGCCTTTCGGCAGCTTTTCCAACTCCGACAACGCCCGCGCCGGATCGACTTTTCCCAGCGCTCGAACAAGGCCTCCATCAGGGTATGGCTGTCGCCCTCGTAACGGTTAGGGTTGTCGCGGAATTCCTACTGCACCATTTCCACCAACGCCGGAATCTCGTCAGCGCTCAGGGAATTCACCGCCAGCGTGAGCCTAGCAGAAGCCACCGAACTGCCATGCCGTTTGAACAATTAGTTATTTAGCAAAATAACTTTAGATGATGCATCATAACGTGTCCCGGCTGTCTCAGCCGGGAGCGGAGGACAAGAGCCCGGCTGAGACAGCCGGGAGCGGAGGACAAGAGCCCGGCTGAGACAGCCGAGACACATTTCCTTACTCAATCCGGTGCGGGAAAAACCGGCTGAGGTTACCGGTGATTGGCGAGCTGTCGCCGCGCGCTGATAGAGCGCAGCACTCGTCGCTGATCATCCACAAGCCCCAGACGAAGTGCTGGCCACCGGCGGAGAAGAGGCTCGCGTGTTTCTGATAGGCGAACGGTTCGCCTTGATGGTCGGCGGCTCCGGTGAAGATTGGATTTCCCCGGACCATCACGGAAACACCGGCACCCTCGCGACCCAAGAATGGCTTTTCCACCTAATGCTGGACGCCTTGCGAGCAGAGCGTGTCTTTCGTTAGATACGCGGGCAGCAACAACGGGTGGCCGGGGTTGAGTTCCCAAAGAATCGGCAGCAGACCTTTGTTAGAGGGCGTCATCTTCCATGCCGGCTCGATGAAGCGCGACCGCTCCTGGCCGATTTCAACGAAGAACGGTTCCCGAGTCATCCACTCCCACGGCTAGAGTTTGAAAAGCTTGTCGATGGGTTGCTCGCTGGAGTCGGTGAAGCGTCCTTCCTCGGAAAACCCGATCTCCGGCATGTCCATCAGCTCGACGAATTTACCCGCCTGCTCGGCGGTTTCCGCGAGGTAGGCGGTGGTCTGGCGGTCCTCCAGATTTTCCCAAGCGCAGGCGAAATGGACAGTTTTCTCCGGGATCGATTTCCAGCGCTCGACGAGTGCCTCGTGGATGGAGTTGAGCGGATCGCTCTTCGGAAAAACCGCTTCAAGCCATTGCCACTGGATGATCGACGCCTCTAGCAGCGAGGTCGGCGTTGTATTCGAGGAGTTTCGGCTGGCCCTTGCCGTCCCACGCGAGATCGAAGCGGCCGTAGGTCGAGAAATCCGAGGTCATCCACGACGTCTGCACGAGACCGATCGCGGCCTCCGGAATGGCGAGGCGGTCCCACCAGCCGCGCTTGACGATTTGCTCGCAGGCTTCAAGGCAAAGCGCGTGAAGCTCGCTGGCGGCGTCCTCCAGGGTTTCCGCCGCCTTCAATGTTAGAACGAGATGTTGGTCCTCAGCCCAATACGGCGATTCGCCCGCGCCGTGCCAGATGAGGCCCGAGGCTTCCACTTGTTGTTGCCAACCGGGACGCGGAGCGTTGGCTTCGAGACGGATGCTGGATTTCATGTGATGGAAACTAACTGCCGATTGATGACCCGCCACCGGCTGGTCCTGCCAGACGCCGTTGATGAAATAGCGGCCATCCTGCTCGAAGCCGTAGGGATGCTCGAAGAAGTTCCGCGCCTCGGCGTGATAGTAGCCGACCCGGGGAATGTGGAAATTGTTAGCGACTTCGCCCTTGATGAGTTTGGACTTTTCGCTGTCGAGCTTTTCGATCTGCGCTTGGGTCTCGGCCATTTCCGCGTCCTTCTCGGTGGCGACCTAGCGGACGCCGCGGTCGCTACTGGCGAGGCCACCCGCCAGAATGCAAGCGGTGGACCAGCGGAGAATGCCACCGGGGCGAAGGGTCGTGAGAAAACTGCGTTTTTCGTGCAAGCTCCGTCGGCAAAAAGGTGTATCACGCCCTTAAATTCATGCGCATTGTCTTCCTCGCCGCTAGCCTTTCACTCTTCGCCAATGAGGCGCGGGCTGTGGACCATTGGGCCTACTTGCCGCCGGTCGATGCCCCAATTTCTGAGGATGCAGCGGTGCATCCCATCGATGCCATTCTTGCATCGGCATGGAAAAAGGCCGGGCTCGCACCCACCAAGCTGGCCCCGCCGCGCCAGTGGATCGAGCGCGCAGCCTACACCCTCACCGGCCTGCCGCCGTCCGAATCACAGATCAGGCGAATCGAAACCGCCCCCGACGAGACCACTTGGAAATCCCTCATCGACGAACTCCTCGCCAGCCCGGCCTACGGCGAACGCTGGGCGCGCCACTGGATGGACGTCGCCCGCTATGCCGACACGCGGGGTTATAATTTCGATCAGGATAACAGATACCCGTTTGCCTACACTTATCGCGATTGGCTGATCCGGTCGCTCAACGAGGACATTCCGTATGGGAAATTCATCAAGCTCCAGCTCGCCGCGGACCTGATGACCGACCGGCCCGATCACCCGGATCTTGCGGCGCTCGGGTTTCTAACGGTCGGACCGCGTGCGGGCGGACTTGAAACCATCGATGACCGGGTGGACGTGGTCACGCGGGGATTTCTATCCAGCACCGTGTCCTGCGCGCGCTGCCACGACCACAAGTTCGACCCGAT
>JAYTEI010000180.1:0-3562 GCA_043735445.1 Akkermansiaceae bacterium
GGCAGGCCGTCGAACTCACTGCGGTAGGCGAGGAAACTCTCGCCCGCTTGTTTCGAAGCGACAAGGTGAGTGAGTGTTAGAACGTCGAGCCGTGGTAAGTCGCAGGCGACGACTAACCAATCCGCAGCAGGATGCAAACTCATGCCGGCGACCATTCCGACGATAGGGCCGAGGCTTTCACCGGCGGGATCGCGGACGCTTTCCACGCCCACGAGGTCGGCTGGGATTTCCTGCTCGTGACGGAGCGAAATCACGACCGATTCGCAGCCGGCTTGCATGAGTATATCATGGCAGCGCCGCGCGAGGGTCCGGCCATCGGGGTGGACCAGCGCGGCTTTGTCCTGGCCCATCCGCGAGCTGCGGCCCCCGGCGAGGACGAGGCCACGGAGTGAACGGTGAGTTATCATGCGTGGAAATCTCCGGACTTGCCGCCGGTTTTAGAAATGAGGTGAAGGTCGAGGATGCGGATGGCTTTGTTCAGCGCCTTGCACATGTCGTAAACGGTTAGGGCAGCCACGCTCGCGCCGGTCATCGCCTCCATTTCGACGCCGGTCTTCCCCGTGGTGGAAACCTCGCAGCGGATGGCGACGCCGTTTTCGTTAGGGGTGATTTGGAACTCGCAACTCTCGACCGGCAGCGGATGGCAAAATGGAATCAGCTCACTGGTTTTTTTCACCGCCATCGTCCCGGCGATGATCGCGGTCTGAAACACCGGGCCTTTCGGGCCTTGCAGGTCGTCGTCCACCAAGCGGGCGATGATTTCCGCGCCCAACTCCAGCCGCACTTCGGCGACGGCGGTGCGGCAGTTAGACGGCTTGCCGGTGATGTCCACCATCGTCGGCTGGCCGTCGCGGAGGTGGGTGAATGCTGGGGTGTTAGGAGTCATCGCCATGGAGTGAATGGAAACGCGGCGTCTGACGAGCCGCGCGGCGGGAGGGTGACGAATCCATCGCTCTTGAGCAAGCCGATGAAATCGCCGCTGTTGCCAGTGGCGGCGGGTTCAGCCCGGCCATCGGCCCGCAGCGTGACCGGCAGGTGGCGGGTGAAATCTGGGAGTTGCAGCGTCCGGTCGTCCATCACCACGCGGCGGGGCGACGGGCGCGCCAAGCCGGATGCCACGGCGAGCGCGGGCAGCAGAAACACATGCAGCCCGATCAGTGCGGAGACCGGATTGCCCGGCAAGCCGAGGATCACTTGCCCGCCCGGACCGAGCCAGCAGCCACTAGGTTTGCCTGGCCGATGGGCGACGCCATGAAAAATTTTCCGGCAACCCAGGTCGGCTAACAGCGAGGGCACGAAGTCACGCGCACCCGCCGACACCGCACCCGTTAGAACGAGCCAATCGTGAGTCGCAAGCAGTTTTCCCAAAGCGGGCCGGGCGGTGGACACCTCGTCATCCCGCACCGCGACCTCACGCGGCGGATAGCCAGCGCGGTGCAGGGCGGCAGCGAGCGAATGGCCGTTAGACTGGCGGATCTGGTGGGCAGCGGGGATGGCGTCCACCGCCACCAACTCGTCGCCGGTCGCGATCACGGCGATGTTAGGGAGGCAGGAAACGTCCAGCCACGCCGCGCCGCAAGAGGCCGCCACGCCAATTTCTCGCGAGCCTAACAAGGTGCCAGCTTCCAACAAAATTGCGCCCACGGCGGCATCGCTCCCGGCGCGATGAATCAAGCGGCCCGCGAGTGGCGCGGCGGCAGCGGAGAATTTCACGCTGCCCGCTGCGCTTTCTATCACCTCCTCGATCGGCACGATGCAGTCCGCGCCGGCTGGGCACGGCGCACCGGTCATGACTTCCACGCAGGTCGCCGCATCGGCAGTTAGAGCGGGCGCAGGCCGGCCCGCCGGGGCGGAGCCGGTCACCCGGAATGATCGATGCCCAGCTTGCCAATCCGCAAGACGCAGCGCGTGACCGTCCATCATCACCCGGTCAAACGGCGGAAATGGCCGGTCGGCCGTCACTTTTTCCCGCAGGATCCGCCCGCAGGCATTTTCCAAACGACAGCGCTCGACCGCTAACAACGGCGTGTGTTGCAACAGCAGTCCGAGCGCCTCGGGGAAAGAAATCATGCGCGAATCTCCGGTCCCCTGCCCGGCCCGCCAAGCGAAATTCACCACCGCGATGAATCTGGCAGCCTGTCGGTTGACTTTTCTGCAACTGCCCGCCATACCCGCCGCATGTCGTCAGCGCTGCATCCTAAACCGCGGATTATCGGGCCCAAAGTCCGGATCTGCATCGTCGCCTCGAAATACAATGAGCAGTTCACGGATGCGCTGGTGGAGAACGCCATCGAGGAGCTTGGCGAGCTGGTCCCGCAAGGCCGCGTCGATCTCATCCGGGTGCCCGGCGCGTTTGAAATCCCAGTGATGATCGCCTCTATTTTGGAGCGAGATCCACCGGCCTGCGTCATCGCGCTCGGCTTAATTATCCGTGGCTCCACCGAGCACGCCGACCTCGTCGGCAGATGCGTGACCGATGCGCTGCAACAGTTGGCGATCAAATCGCTGCGCCCGATTATCCATGAAGTTCTACTGGTGGAGGACGAGAAACAAGCCTACGCCCGCTGCATCGGTGCCCAACTCAACCGCGGTCGGGAAGCCGCGCGGGCCGCAGCCGCGATGATTGATATTTTCCAAGAACTCGACCGCTCAATGCCGCGCAACTCCAGCCATAAAAAGCACCACAATGCCTAGCCGCCGCCACATCCGCGAGGCGGTCGTCCAGTTCCTTTACTGCGCGGATTTAGAAGGCGGTGCAAATCCTGCCGAGCTGCGGGGTCCGTTCTGGGATTTTGTCACTGAGTCCGACCGGCGCAGTTTGCAGCTTGCCACCTTCCGCACGGTGCATCATCTAGCAGTCGGCCGCGAGGGTCGCTTGGTCGAGTTCGCCGAGCGCCAAGTCTTGGCCAGTGCGTTGCTCTCAGCCTGGCCTCTAGCAGAGAGTTTGAAGATCGACCTCAAGCGGATCGCCGAGTTCGAGTCCGGCTGGAGCACGTCATTCGCGAAGTTAGAACGCCTGCCAAAGGACGACGACGACGCGTCGGTGGCAGAGAGTTTCGGCGACGCGTTGGAAATCCTCTTCAGGACGGATCGCGATCTAGCAGCCGCACGACTGCGGTTCATCGAAGGCATCGAAGATTTCCCCGCCCTGCGTGGGCAACTCGAAGCCGTGGCTGCGTCGATTCGCCGCCTCCAACGGATTTCCGACCGGCTGCGGATGGTCGAGGAACCGGAAAAATTTCCCGAACAAGCCGACCTCGCCCGGCTCCGCGATTCCAAGGCAGAAATCCACACCCTGCGCCTGATGGCGGACGAATTGGTCGATGCCATTCTCGCGAAAAAGGAATCCATCGACGAAAGGCTCGCCGCCGTGGTGGAGAACTTCGCCCCCGAGCGGATCGACCCGGTGGACCGCGCGATTTTACGGCTCGGCACCTACGAACTCCTCCACGCCGAGACTCCGTCGAAAGTGGTGATGAACGAGTGCATCGAACTCGCCAAACGCTTCGGCACCACCGACTCCCGGCGCTTCGTCAATGGCGTGTTAGACAAGATCGCGAAG
>JAYTEI010000181.1:0-7804 GCA_043735445.1 Akkermansiaceae bacterium
GCAAAAAGCGTCGGGCGGAATGCCTGACGCCTCTTGAGTGTCACGAATCGAGGGATTTCGCATAAATCAAAATCGCGCTGTTGCCATACTCGCGGCGGGCGACGAGTGAAAACTCGTCCGCCACCGGGGAGGTCTTGTGAGAGGAAACCTCCACGATGAGCCAGCCACCCGCTGCTAGACGAGGCGGCAGCAGACCGCTCTGGAGCAGCTCGGTGATGTGGTCCTTGTCGCCATGGTATTTCCAGTACGGCGGATCGGCGAAGATGAGATCGTAGCTGCCGGCGTCGCGCTTGAGGAAAGGCGCGACCTCAGATTTCACTGCGTGGCCACCCTCCAGTCGGGCCTTAGTTAGATTCTCGGCGATGACCTTCACGGCTTGGCGATGCTCTTCGACAAAGGTGCAACTCTTCGCCCCGCGGCTGAGTGCTTCGAGGCCGAGTGCGCCGGAGCCGGCGTAGAGATCGAGCACGCGCGCGGCTCCCACCCGCTCGCCGAGGATGGAAAAAACCGCCTGCCGCACGAAGTCGGTGGTGGGCCGGGTGACGGCCGGGGGAACCTTGATGGCGATGCGTCCGGCGGTTCCGGCGATGATTCTCATGGGCTGATTTAGGGGTTGAGGTTCACGACCGGGCCGTCTTTGCCGAGACGTAGGAAGAGGCGGCTAATCGTGCCAAACGCTTCTAGATCGAAGGCGGCACGCTGTGGCGTGGCAAGCGGGGTGAGTGACGGCCCGCCTTGGATGTTAGGAAAAATCCGGCTCGCGATGGCGGCTGCCGATTCAGGGGCGGCGACCAGGCGGACCGCTCCCGCAGCCCTGCCGTCGGCAAGTAGCGTGGCATTTCCTAACACCGATAACTCGTCACCGATCAGCCGCGCATCGACGCACGAAAGAAGACCTCCGCGCAGTATGGTGACGGCCCTTCCTTGGTCGAACTTCGTCTCGTGCTCGGCGACGCGAAGGGTAGGGGAAGTGGCTTCAAGGACGAGGTCGCCCTGCCAGCTTCCCGGCGCTAACAGCAGGCCGCGGAAGCGCAGGCTGGCAGTGATGGACTCGGCGGCGGCTTGGCCATTGAACGGGATGCCAAATGCGATGAAGGCTTGGCGGGGAAGCTGGGCTTCGATCTGAAGTGGCATCCCACTCAAGCTGCCGATCTTGGCGGCGACGACCATCTGATAGCCGCCGATTTTGGTTTCGAGAGGCTTGAGCGAGAGCAGCGGGCTGGCCCAATCTAACTGGGTGGTGAGGTTGGAGATGACTTCATTTCCGAAGGCGGAAATCACCTCGATCTTCACGGCGGACTGGGCGGGGTCGCCCGAGAGCGGGATGGCACCGCTGGTCTTGGAGATTTCTAACAACGGGTGACTGGCCCCGCCCCGGACGATGGCGAATGAGGCATCTTTTAATCGCAGCCACCCCGTCGGCTGCGGCGGCAACACGGGCTGGGGTGGCAGCTTAGTCACTTCAGGCAAGGTCGCCGGCGGTGTTAGAGGAGGTGGGGTCACCGCCGGCGGAGGGGCGCTCGCCACGACGGTCGGTGCGGCGGTGGTCGGGCTTGGCGCGGCCAAGTGCGACAGGAGTTCCACCGGCAGGACGATGCGCGGCGTGTCGAGTTCGATGGAGCGGACGTCGAGCCTCCCGCGCAGCCAAGCGCGCCAGACCGGGGTGATGCGCACTTGCTCGATGCGGATCAGCGGCTCCTTGATCATCGCCCGCAGTGGGGCGGGCTGGAGAATCTCCACCCCGCTGATAGATGCGCCGTTCCATGGCGACCACGCCGCACCGCCGACGCGGGTTTCCAGCCCGGTCCGGTGCTGAATTTTCGCCGCGAGCCAGCGACAACTCCACGCACTTGATAAAACCAGATTGCCTAGCAGGAGGACCATCACCGGCAATCCTAACAGCGCTGGGATCGCCCGACGCCAGCGGCGGAAGCCCCGGCGTTTGCCGCCGATGGGAGCCGCGGAAGCCATGATCTAGTTTTTGGGAGCCGCCTTGGGAGCGGGTTTCGCAGCCGGCTTGGTGGCGGGTTTCGCGGCAGGCTTCACCGGAGTGGCCGCAGGTTCCTTGGTTAGAGCAGATTTCCCGAGTGGGAACCGGATCACCAAGCTCTTGTCGAGCACGCGTTTGCCCTCGGATGATAGCTCTTGGGCGCGATAGACGATCAGGCCAAATTTTTTATCGGCGAACTGACCGAGTGCGAAGTTTTCCTTGGTTTTACCGAGGCCGGTTTCCTCCTCAAATTTCCATTCCATGCCCGTCCACTCGCCGAGGATGCTGGTGGAGTCCGCCTTGATATCTTCGAGGCGTGTGAGCTCGCCGTTCGGTGAGCGGAACGAGTCTGGTTTTGCGGAATAGCGCAAGGTGGATAACAGGCTGGCCTCGCCGGTGGAAGTCAGCGACCAGGTGTCGCCCGAGGTCTGGCGGAGCAGCAGCATGACATCCTGCATCGACTTGAATTGGCGCTTATTCCACAGCTCCAGATACTCGGCGTATTCGGCTTGGGTGAGGCCGAGGCGGGCGTCGTAGGGCAGCGGCAATCCGGGTTTCGCGGAGCCGGAAAATTCGCGGAACCACTTGGGGTCGTTCTTCGCGGCGGCCTCCACCTTGGCCACGAATTTGTCGATTTCCGGCGGGGGCACCACCACGCCGATCTGGGCTTTCACCGGCACATTTTGCTCGAAAAGCCCCGCGAAGACCTTGGGCACCTCGGCGGCGGTTAGACTGGCTACGAGCGAATAGGCGACGTACGGGATGGTGAATTTCATGGACGCGGCGGAAAGCTGTCTGGCACTTGCCGAAAACTCAAGCGGCGATTCGTCGCCGGAGTTTGAGTTCGCGCAATTTCACCGGAAGTCGGCGTTGCAAACGCGCGGAAAAATTTGCGACCCTCCCGCCATGCTGGCCCACATCCCACTGACCGCCGAAGCGGAAGCTCTGAAAAAGCAAATCCTCGCCATCCCCAGAACGGACCAGCCGCTCGACGATGACACGCCACCGGAACTCTCGCCCGAGCAGATGGAGGATCTCTATTACGCCTGCTGCGAAGGCGCAAATTGGGCCATCGCCGAGCTGAAGAAACTCATCGCGCGCTATCCAAGTTTCCCCACGCTTCGCAACTACTTGCATACCATCTATCAGCAGCGCAACCAGCCACGGCAGGCCAAGCAAGTCCTCAAAGATCTCGCCAAGTTTCATCCCGATTACCTCTTCACCCGCATCGGCCTCGCGCTCGATGCGCTCCACGCTAACAACGCCGAGGCCGCAGTGCAGGCGCTTGGCCCGGCTCTCGATATCACTAAACTCTATCCCGAGCGGGAGCTGTTTCACGTCTCCGAGCTGAAGAACTATTACCTCGCCGTGGCACTCTATCAGGCCCGCAGCACTGACCCCATGCTCGCTTGTGGCTTGTTGGCGGTGATCGAGGTTATCGATCCCGACTGCGACGCGTGTCGGCTCATTGAGCGGGAGATCCTGATCGGCTGCAGTAGGCAGTTAGAAGAAAACATGCAGGTAATCCGTGCGCAGCGCATCGAAGTCAAACTGCCGCCCCTGCCGCAGAAAATCACTGAGGTCGCCCAACCCACTTTTCACCATCAGGAAATCCAGTCACTCTATGCGCACTCGATGGCCCTGCCTCTAACCGCCGTCACGAAGATCCTCTCCCTGCCGCGGGAAACGCTCGTCGCAGATCTCATCCATGTCCTGGATGACGGCATCCTCCGCACCCCGTATTTCATGTCACAGGCCGTCAAGGATGAGGAAGCCTTTGCGCCCGTCCACGCGCTGCATTTCTTGGCCGAACTCAATGCCACAGAATCCCTCGATGCCGTGCTCCGATTTCTCAGCCTGCATCCAGACGCCCTCGCATTCTGGTTTGAAAATTCGAATCACTGCTCCTTGTTCGCTGACATCATCCGTGGCGATCTTCCGCGTGTCACCGCTTGGCTCAAATCTCCCGGCATTTCCTGCACAGGAAAAAGTAAACTAACGGATGCGATGACCCACCTCGCCCGAGTCGAGCCGCCGCTGCGGGAAGAAGTCATTTCCCGCCTCGAGGAGGTCCTCACTTTTCTCATCGCCAGCCCGCGCGCCGACAACGTACTGGACACTCAATTCATCTCCTCACTGGTGTGGAATTGCACGGATCTTCGCGCCATCCGCCTGCTTCCCCTCATCACTCAAGCGTGGGAAAAAAACTACCTCGAGGAATACATTTTGGGGAGTCTCCATTCGATTTCCCAAGACATCGCCGAACCTCCGCCACCCGCACCGGCCACCTATTCCATCGTCAACTTATACAAATCCTATCAGCCCAAATCCTCGCCGCTCCGCTCGGGCCTCATGGATTCGAACCGCGCCGCCGCCAATGACGAGCCCATCCAACTGCATGCCGGGCGCAACGATCCCTGCCCCTGCGGCAGCGGGAAAAAATACAAGAAGTGCTGCCTACGCTAGACCCTGCGCCCCCTCCAAGGAGTGGCGGACTCCGATCCGCCATGCCCATGGGCAGCCAATGATTTTAGACAATCGCCGCTCCTTGTTAGAACTGAACGAATCCCCGCTCCCAGCTATTCGGTCAGCATTGCGACGGCCATTCCACGCCTTCGAGTTCCGGCGGCAATTGCGGCGGATCCACTGGATAGATGAGAGAAAGGTCCATGGGCGATTTCGAGCCTTGGAGAAACTCAAGTTCTTCCGGTGCGCCGATGATGAGCCAGAGAACCTCTTCGTCGGTGTCGTTGAACACCTGGCGGAGCTGGTCCGGACCCACCAGCACGCCGCCGTATTTCGGCACGGTGAGGGTTTCATCACTTTTAGAACCTGCGCCTCAGGCTTGCGCGTGGGTGGTTGGAGTGTGATACATATCTCCTTATTTCGTCTGACGGTTCTGGCGGGAGATGATGATGGTGGATAGCACACCGCAGGCGAAGACAATGGTGGCGAGGATGATCCCACAGTATTTTTGGGTTTCGATTTCATCATCGCGTTCCACATACTCTTGGGCGGTTTTACCGGTCTTGGTGGCCATGAACGGAATGGGTTTCTTGAGCGCATGGAAGACGATCCGGCGTTGCTTGTCGCGGTAATCGTTGCGGAAGGTTTCTCCTTCTCGGACTAACAAGTCGATCCGCTCGTTGACGAAAAACTCGGACGCGGGCCGCGCGTTCGGCGCATTTTCCGGCCAGACTTTCATCGTCTCCACCTCGATCCGCGAACCGGAGGTGGAAATCCGCCGGATGCGATTGATTAGCATTTCCGCCTCGTCGCGGGAGGTGGCTCCAGAAGCGAGCAAGCGCCGCAACCCTTCCTTGATCAGCTCGAAACGCTCGGTCTGCTCGGCATTCATCGGCACTTCTAACGAGCGTGCGCGGTCGATCCGGCGCTGGAGCCGGAGCCGCTCGGCTTCGAACGGATTGCGAGTGGCCTGGGCGACGATCATCGCCTCGTAGGCATAGCGCAGTGGCATGATGACCGCCGGCACCGGCACGCCGCCGCGGTCGCGGATGGCATCGACGTTGTTGAACATGCGCTGGTTCATTTCCCGGTAGGGCACCAGCGCGCCGGCCAGAAGCATTTGCGGGACCAACAGCAGCGGCACGGCGGTCAGAGCGGCGCGCTCGGTTTTCACCACTGAAGAAACGACCAGCGCCATCGCCGTGCCGGTCCATGCCGTTAGAGTCATCCACATCCACAGATAAGGCAACATTCCGTCGATCTCTAAAAAGTAATTTCCCACGATGAGATACGCCAGGCATTGGACGGCGGCGACGAGTCCGAGCGCGGCGAATTTCGCCATCACATAAGAGCCAGCGCCGGGCTGGCAGTTGCGCTCGCGCCGCAGGATCGGTCGGTCGCGCAAGACCTCGGTGGCCGAGTTGGTTAGACCTAGAAACATCGCCACCGTGGCGCTGAGAAACAGATAGGCCGGAATGTGCAACGCGGTGGCGAATTGGTAGGGTCCTTCCGCCGAGGAACGCAGGGTGAGGGCGATCAAGGCGGCTAACAGCGGTGCCTCGAGACAGGTGCTGTAAATCGTCCCGCGGTTCCTCAGCTTGGAGAGCAAGGAGCGCAGAAAGTGGGTCATGAACACCGCCAGCACCGCGCGGAACCGCCGTGTGGGCTTCGGCGGCACCGGCAGGCGGTCCCCTTCGCGCTGTTCGCCGAGTTTGGAAACGGGCCCGCCGCCGAGTTGCAGCGATTGCATCAGGTCCACGCTCTCGAAACGCTCCTGCCAGAACGACGGCGGAAAGCGCCGCGCCGCGCCGGTGTTAGAACCGCCGCCGATGGAACTCAGCGGCGTTTCTAACACGTCGAACACGAAGTCCGCACCCAGCGGCGACTTGGCAGTGACCGAAGGATGGGAAATCGCCAGCTCCTCACACGCGTCGCGGAAATAACCGACCATCGCCGCCGGGGTGCCGAAGTACGCCAGCCGCCCGCCGCTATCGAGTAGCAGAACTTTGTCGAACAGCCGCAGCACCGGTGCGCCCGGACGATGGAGCGAGGCGATCACGATTTTTTCGCGGGCTAGCGAGCGCAGCGTTTCGGCGACGTGCTCGGAGTCCTTGGACGAAAGGCCAGAGATCGGTTCGTCGAATAAGAAAACCTCTGCTCGGCTGCCGAGGTCCACGCCCAGATTGAGCCGGCTGCGTTCGCCGCCCGAGATCGTTTTATCTCCCGGCGAGCCGACCCGGCGGCGGGCGATCGACTGCAAGCCGAGTTCCGCTAACATGCTGTCCACCCGCCGTTCGTGCTCGGCTAGGGACAGCGCGGGACGGCGGATCGTGACGGCATGGCGCAGGTGCTCGCGGACGGTTAGCTGCGGATTGAGCGCCTCTTCCTGCGGCATGTGGGCGATGAAGGGCACGAGCTGCTCGCGCCTTTCATACAAGGGAATCCCGTTCAATTTCACCTTGCCGCGGGTCGGCTCGCGCTGGCCTGATAGAACGGCAAGCAGAGTGCTCTTGCCACTGCCGCTGGGGCCGATGATGCAAAGCATTTCACCGCGTTTCACCTCGAAATTTAAGTGATCGAGCGCCCGCGACTCTGGCCCGAAATCATGGATCACGTCCTCCACTTGCAGCGACTCGATCAGCGTCCGCTCTTCGTCAAGAAATCCCTCGCTGAAACGGCATCGCACCGCTTGGCTGCCTGATAGTCGGATCAGTGAGCCGTCCCGCAAAGGCGCGGTGTGGCGCACCGGCACGCCGTCCACCAAGATTGCACCGTGGCTTTCTCTAACGACCAGCTCGCCTTCCGCGCCCTGCGCGTCGTAGCGGATGAAGAGCACCGCTTTCGGCGAAAGCTTGGATCCTAACAACAAGTCGCCTGGCGAGAGCGAGGCTGCGTCGTTAGAAACAAGATACTCCTGGCGGTCGCCCGCGAGCCGGAACCGCCGGCCCGACTGAGTGGCCTTGCGGCGGAGTTCGTTCATCGAAAGGCTGATGCCCGAGGCGTCGCCTAACCTCTCGTGGTTGCGGCAAGTCACGATGTCGCCCTTCTTTAGCGGCCCGAAGCTGCCGGCGTGCAGCTCGGTGTCGCGCAGCGCCTCGACTTGCGCCTCCAGCCCGAAATTCACCCGCAGCGCGCTCTGCCGCCCGCGCGTCCGCTCGGCGGTTAGCCCGGCGTCGCCGCCCTCCAGATAGATCGACGGGGTGTTGCCCGTGCGTTTCACATCAAGGAAAAACATCAGATCCTCGTGGCTCAGCGTCCAACCCGGCACCACCAGCGGTTGGCGCTCGCGCATTCGCAGGAACGAACCCGTTTCCACCGACCGCCCGCGAATCCACAGCGAGGCGAGAC